>JAPLRD010000009.1 GCA_026399375.1 Pseudomonadota bacterium | reverse complement strand
TACTGCGCCCACAGCTCCGGCCAGGGCATGCCGCGCTCGCGGAACAGCCGCTCCGTGGCGCGATCGAACCAGGCGAAATAGCGCGGGTAGTAGACGATGCGCGCCGGGTCGCAATCGGCAAAGTCGACGATGATGTCGATACGCGAGGGCGTCATTCGGAGATAAATTCGCGAATCAAACGATTCAGCCGCTCGGGCTCTTCGTGCATGACCCAGTGCGTCGCGTCCGGCAGCCGTTCGATGCGCAGATCCGGCACGCAGGCCTCAAGGCCGTCCAGATTACCCGGCAGCAAAGCCTGATCGCGCATGCCCCAGACCACCAGCGTCGGCACGCGCACCATGAAATCGTCGGGGTTCAATTGCAGCGCCTTTGCGCCCGGGTCGTCCCCGACGGGCGGATACAGCGGCGAGGCGCGGTAATAATTCAGACCGCCCGTGAGCGCCCCGGGCTGCGACCAGGCTTCGAGGTAGGCGGCCTTCTCCGCCGGATCGGCGCTGCCCCATCCTTCGAGCGTCATTTTCACCAGCCGCTCGTAATTGTTCTCCGACATCACGCGCTCGGCCTTGTCGGTGCGGAACAGATTCATGTACTGGCTCGCGTCCTGCTGCGCCCGGTTGTGCGCAAGTTCGCGCGCGAACATGACCGGATGCGGCGAATTGACGATCACGAGTTTGCTCAAGGTCTGCGCGTGCGCCATGGCGTAGGCCCAGGCGGCCGCGCCGCCCCAGTCGTGTGCCACCAGCACGAACTTCCCCTGGCCCAGATGCGCTGCCAACCGGCGGATATCCTCGATGAGGATGCGTGCCTTGTATTGTTTCACGTCGGCCGGCCGATCCGAAAGGTTGAAGCCGCGCAGGTCCGGCGCCACCGCCAGGTGGTCGCGCCCGAGGTCTTCCAGCTGCTTCTTCCAGCAATACCAGAACTCGGGAAAGCCGTGCAGGAACAGGATCAGCGGCCCGCTTCCGGCATGCGCGTAGTGCAGGCGCACGCCGTTGACGCCGGCGTAGTCATGGTGTATTTCGGTCAAGGCTGGCACGTCAATTGAATCGGCCGAAATCGGGCTTGCGCTTTTCGAGGAAAGCGGCGAACGCTTCTTTCGCCTCTGGCGAGGCCAGCCGTTCGCCGAAATGATCGCTCTCCAGCTTGATCCGCTGCGTCACCGCCGCCATCTGGCCCTGCTTCATCAGTTGCTTGGTAATGCGCAGCGACGCGGCCGGCTTGGCCGCGAGCTTTTTCGCCTGCGCCAGCGCCGTTTCGAACAGTTCGTTCTCCGGCACCACTTCGGTGACCAGTCCGATTTCCTTCCCCTTCTGCGCGCTGAACGGCTCGCCCAGCAGCAGCAATTCTGCCGCACGCTGATAGCCGGCCAAAGCGGGCAGCAGCAGGCTGGAACCTGCCTCGGGCACCAGGCCCAGATTGACAAAGGGCAGCTGCAGGCGCGAATTCGGTGCGGCATACACCAGGTCGCAGTGCAGCAGCATGGTCGTGCCTATGCCCACCGCCGCACCCGCCACCGCTGCAACGATGGGCTTTTGCGCCTGGCTGATGCCGTAGAGGAATTGGAACACCGGCCGCTTGTCGTCCCGCGGCGGATTGTCGAGAAAGTCCTGCAGATCGTTGCCGGAGGTGAACAAATCCGGCTTGCCATGAATCAGTATCACGCGCACGCCGCCGTCCGCCTCCGCCGCCTTGATCGCGTCCGCCATCGCCTGGTACATGGCCGCGGTCAGCGCGTTCTTCTTGTCCGGACGGTTGATCTCGATGCGCAGGATGCCGTCACGGCTTTCCGTGATGATTTGGTCCATAGATATTCCAGGTCAGGGTTGCGGATAAGAAGCAGGGGGCCGCGGTTTCACTCCAAACATGGTCATTCCGAGCGTAGCGAGGAATCTGCTTTTCGTCCTGGCCGATTAAAAGCAGATTCCCCGGCCTACGCCCCGAAGGAAGTCCCCTTGGGGGATGGCCTCGGAATGACGAGTATTAGATTCTTGGCAATACAACCGCCCCCATGTAACCGACTACGCCGTCGGCAATTTGTGGTTCTTGAAATCTTCGCGCAGCTTGGTCTTCAGCAGTTTTCCCGTGGCCGTGTGCGGCAGTTGTTCGACGAACGCCACGTCGTCCGGCGTCCACCATTTGGCGATCTTGCCTTCGTAGAACTTGAGCAGTTCTTCGCGCGTGACCTCGGCCCCCGGCTTCTTCACCACGATCAAGAGCGGCCGCTCGTCCCATTTCGGATGGAAGCAACCGATCACCGCCGCCTCGGCCACCGCCGGGTGGCCGACGGCGATGTTTTCCAGGTCGATGGTGCTGATCCATTCGCCGCCGGTCTTGATCACGTCCTTGGAGCGGTCGGTGATCTGCATGAAACCGTCGGGGTCGATGGTGGCGACGTCGCCCGTCGGGAACCATCCGTTCCGAAGGGGATCTCCGCCTTCGCCCTTGAAATAGCTGCTGGTGATCCAGGGACCGCGCACCAGCAGGTCGCCGAACACCTTGCCGTCCCAGGGCAGTTCCTTGCCCTCGCCGTCGACGATCTTCATGTCGGCGCCGAAAATATTGTGGCCCTGCTTCGCCTGAATCGCGAGCTTTTGCTCCTTCGACAGATTCAGGTGCTTGCTCTTGAACGTGGACACCGTGCCGAGAGGGCTCATTTCGGTCATGCCCCAGGCATGCAGCACCTGCACCCCGTACTCGTCCTGGAAGGTCTTGATCATGGCCGCGGGCGCGGCCGAGCCGCCGATCACCGTGCGGTTCATGGTGCTGAACCGGAGCTTGTTCTGTCCCACGTACTGCAACAGCGCCAGCCACACCGTGGGCACCCCCGCCGAGACCGTGACCTTCTCCGCCTCGAACAATTCGTACAGGTTCTTGCCGTCCAGCCCCGCTCCGGGGAATACCAGCTTGGCCCCGACCATGGCGCAGCCGTAGGGCAGGCTCCAGGCGTTGGCATGGAACATGGGCACGACGGGCAGCATGACGTCGCGCGCGGAAATGTTGAGCGCATCGGGCAGCGCCGCGGCAAAGGCGTGAATCACGGTGGAGCGGTGCGAGTACAGCACGCCCTTCGGGTTGCCGGTGGTGCCAGAGGTGTAGCACAAGGAAGACGCGGTGTACTCGTCCAGTTCAGGCCAGTCGTATTCGCCGTTCTCGGCGGCGACCAGTTCGTCGTAGCAAAGCAGATTGGGCAGGTTGAGCTTGGGCATGTGCGCGCGGTCGGTCATCGCGATCCAGCCCTTCACCCCCTTGCACACCGGCGCGAGCTTTTCGACCAGGGGCGCGAACGTCAGGTCGAACATCAGGTAGCCGTCCTCGGCGTGGTTGATGATGTACACCAGTTGTTCCGCAAACAGGCGCGGATTGATCGTGTGCATCACGGCGCCCATGCCCGAAATGCCGTAGAAGGCCTCGAAATGCCGGTAGCCGTTCCAGGCCAGGGTGCCGACGCAGTCGCCTTCCTTCACGCCCAGGCGGGCGAGCGCCTGCGCCAGTTGGCGCGCGCGTTTGTGCGCGTCGCGGTAGGTGTAGCGGTGCAGGGCCCCAGAGCCGTCGGCGGCCGGGCCTTCGACCCGGCGCGACACGATCTCGGTGTCGCCATGGTGGCGGGAGGCGTGGACGAGGAGCGAAGAAATGAGCAGTGGTACTTCCTGGATCAGGCCGCGCAGCATGGTTTTTCTCCGGATTGGACACAAATTTGCGAAAGTCGGCCGAAGTTACTCTGCCGCAGAATCGGTGTCAATCGACGCCAGCACCCATACGCCCTGGCATTGAAAAACGGGGCGATTTGGACTCGGTCGAACATGCAGACCGCGGCGGTTTGATCTGGTTCACAACATCCTGTAACCTGCCGGTTGACACTTGCTTGCCTGCCGCCCCGCCTCCGTCGAATCGAAACCGGAGGCAACGCAGCCGCCGAAGCAACATTAGAATCCGCATTGATGGGTAGTCAGCATCCCCTTCGCCGGGGACAATTAAAGGAGCAGACATGAAACCTGGATTTTCACACGCCTTGCTTGGCGGCCTGATCGCCTCCGCACTGATTGCGGCGCCTGCGTTCGCGCAGAGCACGCGATGACATCAACAAGCGCAATCTCACCGGCGGGCCGAAGCTGTAAGTCGTCGGCTTCGACAACAAGAGCAGCCCGCAAGAAAGCCTGAACGTGCTGAAAAAGGTGATCGACAGCGGCATCCGCATCATCACCCAGGGCAACGGTTCCTCCGTCGCCGGCGCGCTGATCGACGCCGTGGACAAGCACAACGCGCGCAACCCGGACAAGAGCATCCTGTTCCTCAACTATGCCGCGGTGGATCCCGATTTCACCAATTCGAAATGCAGCTTCTGGCATTTCCGCTGGGACGCCAACAGCGACATGAAGATGGAAGCCATGACCACCTACATGGCGAAAGACCAGAAGATCAAGAACGTGTATCTGATCAACATGAACTATTCCTTCGGCCAGGCGGTGAGCCGGGCGGCGAAAGAGTATTTCGCGCGCAAGCGGCCCGACATCAAGATCGTCGGCGACGACCTGCACCCGATGGGACAGGTGAAGGATTTTTCGCCCTACGTCGCAAAAATGAAGGCGGCCAACGCCGACGTCGTGATCACCGGTAACTGGGGCAACGACATGGCGCTCCTGATCAAGGCGGCCAAGGACGCCGGGTTCCAGGCGCCGTTCTACACCTATTACGGCGGCGGCCTGGGCGCCCTGCCGGCCATCGGCGAAGCGGGCGAAGGCAAGGTGAAGCAGGTGACCGAATGGCACATGAACGTGGTGCCGAACAAGGCCGAGAAATACGCCGTCGACTGGAACAAGAAATACGGCGGCCCCACCCACATCAGCTTCTACTACCTGCGCGTCAACACCCAGATGTACATGCTGGCCGAGGCGATCAAGCAGGCCAAGTCCATCGATCCGAAGGCGATCGCGCTGAAGCTCGAAGGCATGAAATTCCAGAGCGACACGGGTGAAGTGGAAATGCGCGCCGCCGACCACCAGTTGATCCAGCCCCTGTACATCTCGACCATCGCCAAGGCCTACGCCGACCCGAAGAACCCGAAGTTCAAGGGCAAGGACAAGGAGGTCAAGTACGACATCGAGGACACCGGTTACGGCTTCAAGACCGACGCGCGCATCGAAGGCTACGTCACGGCGCAGCCGACTTCGTGCCAGATGAAGCGGCCCTGAGCAATGCGGAAAGCGTAATTCGGAAATCGCAACGACCGGGCCGCCGCGTCCGGTCGTTGTTCGTGTAGCTGCGCCTTTTCGGCCCCCGACGCCGGTCGCCCGAGCACCCGCAATGGAATTCTTCCTCACCTCGATGTTGAACGGCACCTCCTACGGGCTGCTGCTGTTCATGCTTTCGTCGGGGCTCACCATCATATTCAGCATGATGGGGGTGCTGAATTTCGCGCACGCGAGCTTCTACATGATAGGCGCCTATTTCGCCTATCAGATCAGCGCCTATATCGGATTCTGGCCGGCGCTGGTGATCGCGCCGCTGCTGGTTGCGGGCATCGGCATGGCGGTGGAGCGCTACGGCCTGCGCACCGTGCACAAGTACGGCCATGTGGCCGAACTGCTGTTCACCTTCGGCCTCGCCTACCTGATCGAGGAAACCATCCACCTGATCTGGGGACGCTCGTCGGTGGAGTACAAAGTGCCGCCTTCGCTAGACATGGCCGCGTTCACGCTGTTTTCCACCGCGTATCCGCTCTACCGCGTGTTCATGATGGCCGTTTCGGTGAGCATGCTGGTCGCGATCTATCTCACGCTGACGCGCTCGCGCATCGGCCTCGTCATCCAGGCCTCGCTCACCCACCCGGACACGGTGGAGGCGCTGGGGCACAACGTGCCGCGCGTGTTCATGCTGGTGTTCGGCGGCGGGTCGGCGCTGGCGGGCCTCGCCGGCGTCATCGGCGGCAACGCCTTCATCACCGAGCCGGGCATGGCCGCGGCGGTCGGCCCCATCGTGTTCGTGATCGTGGTCGTGGGCGGCATGGGTTCGCTCGCCGGCGCGTTCATCGCCTCGCTCCTGATCGGCATACTGCAGACATTCTCGGTCGCGCTGGACTACTCGTTCATCGATCTCGCGGCGAAACTGGGCATGGCGATCGGGCCGGACGCACCCCTGGCGGCCTTGTGGAAGCTCACCATCTCGCAAACGGCGCCGGTGCTTCCCTATCTGCTGATGGTGCTGATGCTGATCTTCCGGCCCAGGGGCATCATGGGCACGCGCGAAGGCTAGGCGCGGGACCGAAGTTCGAACAGGGCAGCGATGGCGAAACCGGGAAAAATCCGATACCAACCGCTCAATCTGGGGCGCTGGATCGTATGGGGCGCCACCACCCTGGTGATGATCGTGCTGCCGCTCATCTTCACCGAGGGTTTTACCCTGACCCTCATGAGCCAGATCGGCATCGGCGTCATCTTCGCCCTGTCCTACAACATGCTGCTCGGGCAGGGCGGAATGCTTTCCTTCGGCCACGCGGTGTACTCCGGCCTCGGCGCCTATTTCACCGCCCACGCGCTCAACCTGATCGGCAAAGGCAGCTTCACCATGCCGGTGTCGCTGCTGCCGCTGGTCGGCGGGGTGGCCGGCCTCGCATTCGGCATCCTTTTCGGCTACGTCACGACCAAGAAATCCGGCACCACTTTCGCCATGATCTCGCTCGGCATCGGTGAAATGGTGTTCGCCTGCTCGCTCATGTTCCCCGATTTCTTCGGCGGCGAGGCCGGCATCACCACCAACCGCGTCATCGGCCAGCCTTTCCTCGGCATCACCTTCGGGCCGGCGATCCAGGTGTATTACCTGATCGTGGCCTGGACCCTGGCGTGCATGGCGGCGATGTTCGCCTGGACCCAGACGCCGCTAGGGCGCATGGCCAACGCCGTGCGCGACAATCCGGAGCGCGCCGAATTCGTCGGCTACGACACGCACATGATCCGCTTCCTCACCCTGGTGCTGTCGTCCTTCTTCGCCGGCATCGCCGGCGGCCTGAACTGCATCAACTACGAAATCGTCACCGCCGAGAACGTAAGCGCGGCGCGCTCCGGCGGCGTGCTGCTCGCCACCTTCATCGGCGGCGCCGGATTTTTCTTCGGCCCCATCATCGGCAGCATCGTGTTCTTCGTCATGGTGATCGCCGTGGGCGCCATGACCAAGGCCTGGCTGTTCTACCTGGGCCTCCTGTTCCTGATCATGGTGCTGTACGCCCCCGGCGGCTTCGCCAGCCTGATCCTGATGCACATACCGGTGATGAAGGAGCGGCTGATGAACCGCCTGTGGCTGCCCTACGCCGGCGCCCTTGTCACCGGGCTGGTGCTGCTCGCCGGTCTCGTCAGCGTGGTCGAAATCACCTATCACTATTCGCTCGAGGCCGCCACCGCGCCGGAGATGGCGCTGTTCGGCATACGGTTCGACGTCACACAGGCCGCGCCCTGGGGCGCAGCCGTGGGCCTGCTGCTCGGCGGTTTCATCGTTTCGCTTTTTGCCTGGAAAGCCGTGGGCCGCGCCTGGGCCGGCATCATCCATACGATTCAAGAGCGGTCTGCGTGAGCGCAAGCATGAGCAACGCGATCGAACTCAGGGGCGTGACCAAGAATTTCGGCAACACCGCGATCATCCGCGGCGTCGATCTCGCCGTCGCGCGCGGCGAACGCCACGCCATCATCGGCCCCAACGGCGCGGGCAAGTCGACGCTGTTCAACCTGATCAGCGGGCGCTTCCCGGTGTCGCGCGGCGAAATCCTGCTGAACGGCGAGAGCATCACCGGCCTGAAACCTTTCGAAATCAACCGCAAGGGCCTCTCGCGCAGTTTCCAGGTCACCAACATCTTTCAGCGCATGTCGGTGTTCGAGAACATCCGCTGCGCCGTGCTCTGGTCGCTGGGCTACAAGTATTCGTTCTGGCACCGCCTGGGCGGACTGAAGGACGCGAACCTGCGCGCCGAGGAAATCATGGAATCGATAGGCCTGAAGCGACGCCGCGACACGTTTGCCGGCGTGCTTTCCTATGCCGAGCAGCGCGCACTGGAGATAGGCGTCACCATCGCCGGCGGCGCAGAAGTGATTTTGCTGGACGAACCCACAGCCGGCATGAGCCGTTCCGAGACTGCCGACGCGGTGGAACTGATCCGCAAGGTGAGCCAGGGCAAGACCCTGATCATGGTCGAGCACGACATGGGCGTGGTATTCAGTCTCGCCGACAAAATTTCAGTACTGGTCTACGGCGAGGTCATCGCCTCCGACGCGCCGCAGAACATCCGCGGCAACAAGGCGGTGCAGGAAGCCTACCTGGGTACGGAGGCGCACTGATCATGCTCGAGGTAAAAGACCTGCACGCCTACTACGGCAAGAGCCACATCCTGCACGGCGTTCACCTGCAGGTGGCCAAGGGGGAGATCGTGAGCCTGCTCGGCCGCAACGGCGTCGGCCGCTCCACCACCATCAAGGCGATCATGGGCCAGGTCGACTCCGAAGGCTCGGTGATGTTCAAGGGCGAGCAGATGCTGGGGCTGAAAGCCTACCAGATCGCGCACAAGGGCCTGGGCTATGTGCCGGAGAACCGCGACATATTCCCCACGCTCACGGTGGAGCAGAACCTGATCCTCGGCCTGAAGGGTGCGAAGCCCGACAAATCGGCGCGCTGGAGCATCGCGGACATGTACCGCCTGTTTCCGCGCCTGCAGGAACGCGCCCGCGTCGAGGCCGGCGTGCTGTCCGGCGGCGAGCAGCAGATGCTGACGCTGTGCCGCACCCTGATGGGGGACCCGGACCTGATCATGATCGACGAACCGACCGAGGGCCTGGCGCCGAAAATCGTCGAACTGGTGGCCGAACTGTTCAATGAAATTGCAAAACGCGGCGTGTCCATCCTGCTGGTGGAACAGAAGCTGGCGATCGCGCTCAATATTTCGCAGCGCCTGTACGTCATGGGGCACGGCCACATCGTGTTCGAGGGCACGCCGGCAGAACTGCGTGAAAATAGTACAATTCGCAAGGAGTGGCTGGAGGTCTGATACCGGATTCAACGCAAAGGCGCAAAGGACTCCTGCAGTCCCGGGCCGCCGCAGAAGGTCTAGTCGCAAGCAACTCGCAACCTTTTACTATCGTCTTGCCGGGGGCGCGTCTCTTTCACATTTTCTGCATCTCTGCGTTTTTGCGTTGAAACTGAATTTTGAGGAGTTCAAATGAGTGCAAGCTACGAAGTCAAAGGCAATGTCGCCGTCATCACCCTGAACAACCCGCCGGTCAACGGCCTCGGCCACGCGACCCGCTCGGGCATTTTCGACGGCCTGAAGAAGGCGATGGCTGACACGGCAGTCAAGGCAGTCGTGATCACCGGCGCCGGCAAGGCCTTTTCCGGCGGCGCCGACATCAAGGAATTCAATTCGCCCAAGGCCACGGCCGAGCCGACGCTGCATACGGTCATCGCCGCGCTCGAAGGCGCGGAAAAGCCGGTGGTCGCAGCCGTGCATTCGGTCGCCATGGGCGGCGGCCTGGAACTGGCGCTGGGCTGCCACTATCGCGTCGCCTCTCCCGGCGCGCAGATCGCGCTCCCCGAAGTGAAGCTCGGCATACTTCCGGGCGCGGGCGGCACGCAGCGCCTGCCGCGCGTGGTCGGCGTGGAGACCGCGCTCAACATGATCGTTTCCGGCACGCCGGCACCTTCGGAAAAGCTCGCCGGCACCAGGCTCTTCGACCAGATGATAGAGGGTGACCTGATGGCGGGCGCCCTGGCCTTCGCCGCCAAGATCGCCGACACCCGGCCCCTGCCCAAGGTGCGCGACATCAAGATCGACTACCCCAACCACGAGGCTTTCTTCCAGTTCGCGCGCAACACCGTGGGTGCGATGGCGAAGAATTTTCCGGCGCCGAAGAAATGCGTCGATTGCGTGGCCGCCTCCGTGAGCATGAAATTCGAAGACGGGCTGAAGTTCGAACGCGAGGCATTTCTCGCGCTGGTGCAGACTTCGGAGAGCAAGGCGCTGCGCCATTTCTTTTTCGGCGAGCGCGCGGCGTCCAAGATTCCCGACGTGCCGGAAGATACTGCCAAGCGTCCGATCAAATCGGCCGCCATCATCGGCGCCGGCACCATGGGCGGCGGCATCGCCATGAACTTCGCCAACGCCGGCATTCCGGTCATCGTGCTGGAAATGAAGCAGGAGGCGCTGGACAAGGGGCTGGCCACGATACGCAAGAACTACGAAAACACGATGAAGAAAGGCAAGCTCACGCAGCAGAAGTTCGACGAACGCGTCAACCTGATCAAGGGCACGATGTCCTATGACGACATCAAGGACGCCGACATCGTGATCGAGGCGGTGTTCGAGGAAATGGGCGTCAAGGAAACCGTGTTCAAGAAACTGGACGAAGTGATGAAGCCCGGCGCCATCCTCGCCTCCAACACTTCCACCCTGGACCTGAACAAGATCGCCGCCTTCACCAAGCGGCCGCAGGACGTGATCGGCACGCATTTCTTTTCGCCCGCCAACGTGATGAAGCTGCTGGAAATCGTGCGCGGCGCGAAGACCGGCAAGGACGTGCTCGCCACCACCATGGCGCTGTCGAAGAAAATCAAGAAGACCGGCGTGGTTTCCGGCGTCTGCGACGGCTTCATCGGCAACCGCATGGTCGAACAGTATTCACGCCAGGCCGGCTTCCTTCTGGAAGAAGGCTGCCTGTCGGAGCAGGTGGACAAGGCGATCGAGAAAATCGGTTTCGCCATGGGCCCGTTCCGCATGGGCGACCTGGCCGGAAACGATATCGGCTGGGCCATACGCAAGCGCCGCTATGCCGAGCGTCCGAACATGAAATATTCCAAGACCGCCGACCTGCTGTGCGAGATGGGGCGTTACGGGCAAAAGACCGGCGCCGGCTGGTACGACTACAAGCCGGGCGACCGCAAGCCCTATCCTTCGCAGCTGGTGAACGACATGATCGTCAAGCATTCGAAAGACATCGGCGTCGAACGGCGCAAAGTCAGCGACCAGGAGATCGTGGAGCGCCTGGTCTACGCGCTGGTGAACGAAGCCGCCTACCTGCTCGAGGAAGGCATCGCGCAAAAGGCGTCGGACGTGGACATGGTGTATCTCACCGGCTACGGCTTCCCGCTGCACCGCGGCGGCCCGATGTTCTATGCCGATACCGTGGGCCTGCTGAACGTGGTCTCGGCGATGGAGAAATACGCCCGCGGCCGGCATGGCGAGTTCTGGAAACCCGCGCCGCTGCTGGCGAAGCTGGCGGCCGAAGGCAAAACCTTCAACTGAACCGCCGCGGAACCCGAAAGAATATTCAGGAGAACATGATGACCGACGCAGTAATCGTTTCCACCGCACGCACCGGCCTCGCCAAATCCTGGCGCGGCGCCCTCAACATGACCCACGGCGCCACCATGGGCGGACACGCCGTCAAGCACGCCATCGAACGCGCCAAGATCGACCCGGCCGAAGTCGAGGACGTGCTCATGGGCTGCGCCACGCCCGAGGGCGCGACCGGCGCCAACGTCGCGCGCCAGATCGCGCTGCGCGCGGGCTGCCCGGTGACCACCGCCGGCGCCACCGTCAACCGCTTCTGCTCTTCCGGCCTGCAGACCATCGCCATGGCCTCCCAGCGCGTCATTGCCGATGAGGGCGACATTTTCGTCGCCGGCGGGCTGGAGGCGATTTCCTGCGTTCAGAACGAAATGAACCGCCACATGATCAACGAAGTGTGGCTGAAGCAGAACAAGCCGGAAATCTACTGGACCATGCTGCAGACCGCGGAACAGGTGGCCAAGCGCTACAAGATTCCGCGCGAGAAGCAGGACGAGTACGGCGCGCGCAGCCAGCAGCGCGCGGCCAAAGCGCAGGCCGAGGGCAAGTTCGACGACGAGATCGTGCCTTTCACCACCATCATGGGCGTGGCCGACAAGGCGAGCGGCATGCTCCTGACCCGGGAAGTGACCTTGAACAAGGATGAAGGCATACGCGCCGACACCACCTATGAAGGCGTGTCCAAGATCAAACCGGTGTTCCCGGACGGCGTGATTTCCGCCGGCAACGCCAGCCAGTTCTCCGACGGCGCTTCGGCCGTGGTGGTGATGAACGCCAAAGTCGCCGAAAAGAAAGGGCTGAAACCGCTGGGCATCTTCCGCGGCTTCGCCGTCGCCGGCTGCGAACCGGACGAGATGGGCATAGGCCCCGTGTTCGCCATTCCGAAACTCCTTAAGCGCACCGGCGTCAAATTGGAAGACGTGGGCCTGTGGGAACTGAACGAGGCCTTCGCCGTGCAGGTGATCTACTGCCGCGACAAACTGGGCATTCCCGACGACAAACTGAACGTCAACGGCGGCGCCATCGCCGTGGGCCACCCCTACGGCATGTCGGGTGCACGCCTCACCGGGCATGCGCTGATCGAAGGCAAGCGCCGCGGCGCGAAATTCGTCGTCGTCACCATGTGCATTGGCGGCGGCCAGGGCGCCGCCGGCCTGTTCGAAGTCGCCTGAGTCCGGCAAGGCGCGGGGAAGACATGGCAGGCACGAAAGTGGTCAGCGATATCGCCGGCAAGGTCTGGAAGATCGAGGCCGCCGCCGGCACCGCTGTGGCAAAAGACGATGTCGTGCTCATCCTCGAGTCGATGAAAATGGAAATCCCGGTCACCGCGCCCTGCGCGGGCACGGTGACCGAGATTTACTACAAGGAAGGCGAAGTGGTGGGCGAGGGCGACGTGGTCGCCGTCATCGGCTAGCGCTGCGCGCTGCCGCCGGGAATCTCCGATGCAATCCAAGATCCTGTCCCGGCGCGACCTCGAATTCCTTCTGTACGAGTTGCTCGAAGTCGGCGCCCTGACCGGCAGGCAACGCTACACCGATCATTCGCGCGAGACCTTCGACGCGGCGCTGGCTACCTGCGAGCGCATGGCGACCGAACTGTTCGAGCCGCATTACCGGAAGAGCGATCAGAACGAACCCCGTTTCGACGGGGAAAAGGTTCACATCATCGCCGAGGTGAAGCAGGCCCTGGACGCATTCTGCGCGGCCGGGCTGATGGCGGCCGGACAGGACTACGACCTCGGCGGCATGCAATTGCCAGCGGTGGTCAACGCCGCCTGCTTCGCCTGGTTCAAGGGCGCCAACGTCGGGACCGCCGCCTACCCCTTCCTCACCATAGGCAACGCCAACCTGCTGCTGGCCCACGGCAGCAGGCAGCAGATCGACACATACGTGCGGCCGATGATGGAAGGCCGCTTCTTCGGCACCATGTGCCTGTCCGAGCCGCAGGCAGGCTCCTCGCTCGCCGACATCAAGACCCGCGCAGAGCCGCAAGCCGACGGCAGCTACCGGCTGTTCGGCAACAAGATGTGGATCTCGGCCGGCGAACACGACCTGTCGGAGAACATCGTCCACCTGGTGCTGGCCAAGATTCCCGGCGGACCGCCTGGAGTCAAAGGCATATCGCTTTTTGTCGTACCCAGATTTCTCGTCAATGCAGACGGATCGCTGGGCGAACGCAACGACGTCGCGCTGGCGGGCCTCAATCACAAGATGGGCTACCGCGGCACCGTCAACACGCTGCTCAACTTCGGCGAAGGCAAGTTCAAACCCGGCGCAAGCGCCGGCGCCGTGGGCTATCTGGTGGGCGAACCCAATCGCGGACTCGCCTGCATGTTCCACATGATGAACGAGGCCCGCATCGGCGTCGGCATGGGCGCAGTGCTGCTCGGTTACACCGGTTATCTGCACGCGCTCGACTACGCGCGCAGCCGGCCGCAGGGGCGGCACCCGGCGGCGAAAGATCCGGCTTCGCCGCAGGTGCCCATCATCGAACACGCCGACGTGCGCCGCATGCTGCTGGCGCAGAAATCCTATGTCGAAGGCGGGCTCGCGCTGTGCCTGTACTGCGCACGCCTGGTGGACGAGCAAAAGACCGGTGAGACCGAAGGCGGGCGCTTTGATGCGCGCCTGCTGCTGGACGTACTTACGCCGATCGCCAAGAGCTGGCCCTCGCAGTGGTGCCTGGAGGCGAACAGCCTCGCGATCCAGGTGCACGGCGGCTACGGCTACACCCGCGACTACAAGGTGGAGCAGTTCTACCGCGACAACCGGCTGAACCCGATCCACGAGGGCACGCACGGCATCCAGGCGATGGACCTTCTCGGACGCAAAGTCGGCATGGACCAGGGTCGGGGATTCAAGCTGCTGCTGTCGAAAATGGGCGAAACGGCAAGCGCCGCGATGGCGGGCGAATCTCCATTGCTGCAGCATTGCGCGAAGGCACTGGAGGCCGCGGTGCAGGATGCATCGACGACCACGCGCCAGTTGTTGGCCGGGCGCGACGCCAACCTGATGCTCGCCAACGCCTCGGTCTATCTCGAAATGCTGGGGCATGTGGTGATCGCCTGGATCTGGCTGCGCCAGGCACTGCTGGCCCATGGCGCGCTCGCTGCCGCACAAGGCGACGATCCGGCGTTTTATCAAGGCAAGCTGCAGGCCTGCCGTTATTTTTTCAATTTCGAACTGCCGCGAACCAGGCCGCAGAACGAACTGCTGCGCAGCCTCGATCCGACTTGTCTCGAAATGCGCGACGAATGGTTTTGAGTACTATGCCGGCACTGAACTGGGCCGTTGCCTGAAAAATCACCTGGGAGAAATGAGCGATGAGCGTCAAGAAAATGATGGACCTGACCGGCAAAGTGGCAATGGTCACCGGCGGCTCGCGCGGCCTGGGATTGCAGATCGCCGAAGCGATGGGCGAAATGGGCGCGAAACTCGCGCTCACCGCGCGCAAACCGGAGGAATTGGCGCAAGCGAAAGAGCATCTCGGCCGCATGCACTACGAGGTGTTCACCCTGCCCTGCGACCACGGCAAGGCCGCCAGCATCCAGCCGGTGGTGGAACAGATCATGCAGCATTACGGCCAGATCGACATCCTCGTCAACAACGCCGGCACCACCTGGGGCGCGCCGGCCGAGGAACATCCGCTGGACGCATGGCAGAAAGTCATGGACCTCAATGTCACCGGTCTGTTTCTTACGACGCAACTGGTCGGAAAGCTGTCGATGATCCCGCGGCGCTACGGGCGCATCGTGAACATCGCCTCGATCGCCGGATTGTTCGGCAACGACCCGCGCATCCAGAAATCATTGGCTTACAACACCAGTAAAGGCGCCGTGGTGAACATGACCCGTACGCTCGCGGCCGAATGGGGGCAGTACAACATCACCGTCAACGCCATCGCCCCCGGGTTCTTTCCCTCGAAAATGACCAAATTTCTCCTGGGACAGATCGGCGATACGGTCATCGCGCAGACGCCCCTCGCCCGCCTCGGTGGCGACGACGACCTGAAAGGCCTGGCTGCGCTGTTCGCGTCGGACGCCGCCGCCCACATCACCGGCCAGATCGTCGCCGTGGACGGCGGCGCTACAAGTATCTAGGGGTCATTTCCAAATTGACGGTCATTCCGAGGCCGGAGGCCGAGGAATCTGCTTCTTCTTTGATGCACAAGCAGATTCCTCGCGGCGCTCGGAATGACAATTTTTGGCACTGTAGTTCTGAAATGCGCTCATAGGAAGGTCGACTCGACGGATGAAGTTAAGCTTAAGCAAAGAGTACGGAACACCGCTTCCGTTCATCGATCACCTGGGCATAGAGCGCGTAGAGAACCCCGAGGGGCGCGCCTTGCTCGCCATGGAGCTCAAGCCGATGTTCCAGAACAGCTGGAACGCCGCGCATGGCGGCGTGATCATGACCATGATAGACAGCGCCATGAGCCTCGCGGTGAGGCTGCATCTGCAGGGAGCACCGGGCGGCGTGCTGACCATAGAGATGAACACGAAATTCATCAGGCCGGGCCTGGGTGATCGGCTGGTCGCCGAAGGCAGGGTGATCGGTGGCGGCAGGACGACTCTGTTCTGCGAGGCCGAGGTGCGCGACGGCGCCGGGCACCTGGTGGCAAAGGGCATGGGAACGATGAAGCCGCTGAAGAAGAAGGAGGCTTGAACATTCCGGCTTTCCTCAAATGCACAATCCGTGGCAACATGCGGGCATAAAAAGAAAATTCAGCAGTTTTTCCAGTCCTGAGAACCCCAGAGGAGCGATCACTTTGAAGATCAAACAGTTGTTGTTGTCCCTGTTGCTGGTCACGCTGGCGCAAGCAGGCCATGCGCAGACCGTCCTGAAAATGGCCCATGTCTACGTTCCCGGCAACATCTGGTACGAAACCGCGGAGGCCTACGCCAAAGCCGTGGAGCAGAAATCGGGCGGCAAAGTCCGCATACAAATCGCCCACTCTGGATCGACCGGCGACTGGCCGCAGGCGATAGAGGGGCTGAAAATCGGCGTCAACGACATCGTGCTGCAGTCGATCGGGACACTGGACCGTTACAACATCGTCGCCGGCGTCGAAGCCTATCCCTACCTCGTGCGCGAGGTCGGACACTTCAAGAAAGTCTATTACGGACCCGTGGGCGCCGAACTCTTCGACGAAATCGCGAAGAAAACGTCCTTTCGCATCATCGGCGCCGGCTACCGCGGCGCGCGCCACCTGAGTTCCAACAAGCAGGTGCGCAACCTCGCCGAGTTGAAGGGCCTGAAAATGCGCGTTCCGCCGTTGAAAATGTACCGCATGACCTGGGAATACCTGGGCGCGAGCCCGGTGCCCATGGGACCGGCCGAACTCTTCACCTCGCTGCAGCAGGGCGTGGTCGACGCGCAGGAAAATCCGCTCGAATTCATCGAAAACTACAAATTCAACGAAGTGCAGAAATATCTGGTCGAAACCGCGCACGTCATGGGCGCCATGACCTGGATCTACTCCGACGCGCGGCTGAAGCAACTGCCGCCCGACGTGCAGAAGCTGCTGAAGGAAGAAGGCGACAAGGCGATGCTGGACGCCACGGAGAAAATGATCAAGCTCGAGGGCGACATCAAGAAGCGCCTGGAGTCCAAGGGCATGCAGTTCATCAAGATCGACACGGCCCCGTTCCAGACCACGCTCGCGCCGATGAGAAAGGATTTCCCGGAACTGTCCAGCTGGGTGGAAAAGATCCAGGCGGTCAAGTAACCGCCCGCTGCCAGGTCGATACAGGGGAGGCACGAGGGGCCGGGGAACCAGGGGCGCCCTCCTTCCCACCCCTGGTTCTCTCAATTTGATTTGAAATGAAGCCCGATCGATGAAATCGAGGTTGCACCTCGCGCTGAAACTCGAGCGCCTGCTGGACATCCTGATGGCCGTGGCCCTCACGGTCATGGTCACCACCATCAGCTACCAGGTGTTCGGCCGCTACGTGCTGGGCAAAGCCCCTTCGTGGACCGAGGAGCTCACCCGGTTCCTGCTGATCTGGATGACCATGCTGGGCAGCGCGGCGGCGCTGCGCCACGGCGGGCATATCACCGTGACTTTCCTGATCGAAATGCTGAATCCGTTTTGGCAGGCGGTGTTGCTGATCGTGCGCGACGTGTTCCTGGTCGCCGTATCCGGAATTTTCATGTATTTCGGGACCAAGTTCGCCATGTTGAACGGCGCCCAGGAATCGGCCGCGCTGGAGATTCCGATGATGATTCCCTACGCCGCACTGCCTGTCTGCGGCCTGCTGATCCTGCTGCTGGTCGGCATCACGCGCTGGGCGCGCTCGCCGATCAACGTCGCCCAGGGCGAATTCATTTAAGCGCCCGCGAGAATGACTCTCTTCCTTGTGGTCGTCGCCGTCTTCAGCGTCCTGATGCTGATCGCGCTGCCCATATCCTTCAGCCTGATCCTGGCCGCCACCGCCGGCATCCTGTACATCAGCACAATCAACATGATGATCGTGCCGCAGCAGGTGATCGTCGGCGTCGACAACTACCTGCTTCTGGCAATACCGTTCTTCCTGCTCGCGGGCGACCTGATGTCCTCGGGCGGCATGACCGACCGGCTGCTGGATTTCTGCAATTCCCTGTTCGGGCGCTTTCGCGGCGGCCTGGCGATTTCGAACGTCGCCTCGGCCACCTTCATGTCCGGCATTTCGGGTTCGGCCATCGCCGATACCAGCGCCCTGGGCCGGGTCATCATCCCGGCGATGGTCAAGAGCGGCTACAGCGCCGAGTTCTCCGCCGCATTGACCGGATGCGCCAACGTGGTCGGCCCCATCATTCCACCCTCCATCACCTACATCCTGATCGGCGTCCTGACCGACCTGTCGATATCGAAGCTGTTCCTCGCCGGCATCCTCCCCGGCCTGCTGTTCAGCCTGGCGATGGTCACCGTCGCCTATGTGCAAAGCATACGCAGGAACTACCCCACGCATCATCGCGCCGGCTGGAGCGAAATCTGGCGCACCGGGCACCGGGCGTTCTGGGCGCTGATCATGCCGGTGATCATCATCGGCGGCATCCGGCTGGGGATTTTCAATGTCACCGAATGCTCCGCCGTGGCGGTCATCTACGCCCTGCTCGTGGGCGGCCTGATCTACCGCGAACTGTCGCTGCAGCTGATCTACGCGGCGCTGGTGCGCACTGCGCGCACCACGGCGGTGATCATGCTGGTCATCGCCGGCGCGCAGATCGTGTCCTGGCTGCTCGCCTATCAGCAGATCCCGCAGCAGATCGCGGATTTGATGCTGAGCGCCACCAAGAGCCCGTGGGTTTTCCTGCTGCTGGTCAACCTGCTCCTGATCACCATCGGCACCTTCATGGAAAACGGCCCGGCCCTGGTCATGCTGGCGCCGGTGCTCTACCCGATCGCGGCCAAGTTCGGTGTAGACCCGTATCACTTTTCGATGATGGTTTCGATGAACCTGGTGATCGGGTTGCTCACACCGCCGGTGGCCTTGTGCCTGTCGATTGCGGCGCTGATCGGAAAGGTCTCCATGGACAAAGTCGTATATGAATCCATGCCGTTTTTCGCCGCAGCGATCGTGGTCCTGCTGCTGGTGACCTACGTACCGGAAATTTCTCTGCTGGTTCCCCGCCTGCTGGGGTAGGCCAGAAACACAGATTGAAAGGACGCATCATGAACGTAGGTGTCATCGGCGTGGGCAATATGGGATCGGGCATCGCGATGAACCTGATCGACCGTGGGCACAAACTCACCGTACGCGACATCAGGCCGGAGGCGGAGCAGCGCGTCGCCGCCCACGGCGCAACGATCGCGACTACGCCCCAGGCGCTCGCGCAGGCGGTCGACATCGTAATCCTGGTGGTGGTGAACGCGGCGCAGATTGAATCGGTGTTGTTCGGAGCCGATGGCGTTTTTTCCGGCGCCAAGGCAGGCGATTCAACAAAGCGCCCTAAGGTTCCCGCAATCATGATCTGCAGCACCATCGCCCCCGACGACACCGAGCGCTTCGCCAAAGGCGTCGAAATCTTCGGCGCGATGTTGCTCGATGCCCCAATTTCCGGCGGCCCGGCGCGCGCGCGCGACGGCGGCATGAGCCTGATGCTGGCGGCATCGGAGGAAGCGCGCGCGAGGTTCGACGCGCTGTTGCACGACATGGCCGCCCGGCTGCAGTTCGTCGGCAATCGGGTCGGCGATGGCGCTCGGGTCAAGCTGTTCAACAACCTGCTGGGCGGCATCCAGCTGATCGCCGGATCCGCCGCGATCGCTGCGGGCGAGCGTATGGGCCTCTCGGGCGAGACCCTGTTCAAAGTGATCTCGGCCAGCTCGGGGCAGTCCTGGGTGACCGACGATCGGATTCCGCGGGCGCTCGCCGGGGATTTCGAGCCGCGCGCGCACGCCCACATTCTGACAAAGGACGTGACCCTGGCGCTGGAAATGCTCAAGAATGCAGGCGAACCCTTCCCCCTCGGAGACATCGCGCTCCAGACCTTCAAGGCCGCCCTGGACGCGGGTTGGCGGGACAAGGACGACTGCGTGGTGCTGGAGGTCGCGCGCGGCAAAGCAGGTGCAAACCCGCAGCGGCAGTAGGAACAGTTCGCAACTACGCCTGACGCCGCTCTGACGCACGGTTCCGTCAAAGTCGTCCCCCGTTGAGGTCGATGCCCGAATTGTTGAATGTCTGAGCAGAGCGAGTAGGCGGTGTTTGTGGGTTGATGGCACGTTTTTCCGGGTTTCACGCGCTCAAGGGGTAGAGCAGGCGAACG
>JAPLRD010000438.1 GCA_026399375.1 Pseudomonadota bacterium | reverse complement strand
TGCTGCAGCAGCTCGTCCAGCCTCAGCGTGAACGCGCGATTGCGCAGCCTGGCTGTTGCGCCCAGCAACTCGAAGGCGTTGATCAGTCCGAGGGCGGCGCGGCGCAGGCCGAACGGATCCTTGTCGCCGCTGGGCTTGAGTCCTATGCCCCAGATGCCGACCAGGGTTTCGACGCGGTCGGCGATGAATAGGCTCATGCTGACCAGGTTGTCCGGCGCCTGCTCGCCGTCGAAGCGTATCCGATATTGATCGCCCAGGGCTTCGGCCACTTGCGCATGCTCCCCGTCGGCTTGGGCGTAGTAGCGCCCCATGATGCCTTGCAGTTCCGGAAACTCGCCGACCATGCCGCTGACCAGGTCGGCTTTGGCCAGCCAGGCGGCGCGTTCGGCCAGCACCGGATCGGCGCCGATTTCGCGGGCTATCTTTCCGGCGAGTAGCTGCACGCGCTGCACGCGCTCTAACTGGCTGCCGAGTTTGTTGTGATAGACGATGGTACTCAGTTGCGGCACCCGGGCTTCCAGCCGAAGCTTCTTGTCGGTCTCGAAGAAAAAGCGCGCGTCGGCGAGGCGCGGCCTCACTACCCGATTATTGCCTTCCACGACGTTCCTCGGGTCCGCAAGCCGCATGTTGCTGACGATCAGAAATTTGTTGGTCAGCTTGCCGGCTGGGTCGAACAGCGGGAAATATTTCTGATTCTGTCGCATGGTGAGAATCAGGCATTCCTGCGGCACGGCGAGAAATTCGGGCTCGAACTCGCCGACGTAGACGCTGGGGTACTCGACCAGGGCGCTTACTTCATCCAGCAGCGGAGCGACATCGTCCTCGGGGCCCAGCGAAGCGCCGAGTTCGGCGGCGCTCGCGCGCAATTGGCGCTCGGTTTGCGCGCGGCGCGCATCGAACGAGGCGATCACATTGCCGTGGGCGGCCAGCGCTTCTTCGTAAGCGTCTGCTGCGGCGACAGGGATGTCTTGCACACCCTGAAAGCGATGCCCGTGGGTGACGCGGCCCGCCTTCAGACCAAGAATAGAGACGTCCACGATCTCGCTGCCGTGGAGTGCAATCAGGCCGTGCGCCGGGCGCACGAATTGAACCGTGGTCGCGCCGTCTGCGAGTTGATAGCTCATCACTTTCGGAATGGGGAGCTTGGCGATCGCCTCCTGCAATGCGAGTTGCAGGCCGGCTGCGAGCGTCGCGCCCGGAATCGTCTGCGTGAGGAAGGCATATTCGGCATCGCCTTCTATCCTGCGTTCTATCTGATCTGCCCTTGCGCCTTCCTTCTCCAGCCGCTTCGCCAGCGCTGCGCTTGGTTTGCCGTCGGCGCCGAAAGCGACTTTGGAGGGCATGAGCTTTCTCGACTCGGTCCGGTCCGCGGCCTTGGCGCGCACGTCCTTGAGCAGGACCGCCAGCCTGCGCGGCGTGGCGTAGATCCGGGTATCCGCCGTGGGGGCATCCTTCAGTTGTGCACGCACGAGCACGTCTTGCAGCCTCGCGCCGAAAGCTTCGCCCAGCTGCTTCAGCGCCTTCGGCGGCAATTCCTCGGTGAACAGCTCTACCAGCAGGGATGCGTTCATGCCGACACCGCCTCGCGCTTCGCGAGTTCGGCCTTGAGCGCGGCGAGATCGATGCCAAGGTTTTGCAGTTCGTCCGGCGCGCACATCGGAAAATCCTGCCGCAGGCGCGAATCGAAATACGACTGCGACACGCTGCGCGCGAGATTGCGGATGCGGCCGATGTAGGCGGCGCGTTCGGTGACCGAGATTGCGCCGCGCGCATCGAGCAGGTTGAAGGTGTGCGCCGCCTTGAGCACCATTTCGTAGCCCGGCAGCG
>JAPLRD010000372.1 GCA_026399375.1 Pseudomonadota bacterium | reverse complement strand
GTTCGGCCGACTTGAACTCCTGCTGCCCCGGCTCTTTGAATTCCCAGATTTTCTGCGAAACACTGCGGCAGCTAGCGTTCGCCGCGTCTATGGCCGCGAGGATCCTGTCGGCGTCCGCGCGCGCCGGTTGTGCGCCAAATGCCGTCAGCACGGTTAAAGCTGCGACTCCGGCAATCGATTTCAGCCTTGGCATAACGCCTCCATTTGTATTTGATTTCACGAAAAAGCCCGACGAGCTTTGCGTCGAGATGATATTAGTCGCGCGCGCCGGCTGTCGCGTTTGACAAAGATCAACGGACTGCTCGATTGCCTGCGGTTTTGCGGCATGGATCTGCCATTCGCCATTTTTCTGCGGTTATCATGAGCGCCAGCAATCCGGGCTGCACCCATGCATACATTCATAACCAAACACGAGGCCTGCCATGCGCATGAAGGGAATATCGATATCGTCTTGTCTGTTGGGCGTGCTGATGGCCGCTAACGCCGCCACCGCGCAGACGGATGCCTACACCGTCTCTCCCGCCGTCGCGGAAACCTATGCGCGGCTGAGCGCGATGCCGGCGGTGCAGAAGGGCCTGGATTTTCTCAAGGCCGATCACGCCAACACGGTCGCGGAGCAAAGGCAGATCTGCGAGATACCCGCGCCGCCGTTCAAGGAGCAGGTGCGCGCCGCGGACTTCCAGAAGCGGCTGGCGGCCCTGGGGCTCAAGGATGTGCAGATGGACAAGGAGGGGAATGTCTTCGGCCTGATGCCGGGAAGCGGGAAAGGGCCGAAACTTCTGGTCGCCGCGCATATCGATACGGTGTTCGCCGCCGGCACCGACGTGCGCGTGAAGGAGAAGGACGGCAAGCTCTACGCGCCCGGCATCGCGGACGACGCGCGCGGATTGGCAGCCTTGCTCGCGATCATTCGCACGTTCAACGCTACCGGCATCAAGCCTGCCGGCGACATCATCTTCTGCGGCAACGTCGGCGAAGAGGGGCTGGGCGATCTGCGCGGCATCAAGGCGATGTTCCGGGATCACAAGGACATCGACGGCTTCATTTCCATCGACGGTACCGAAGTCGGAAAGATTATCGCACCGCTACGAAGTGACTTACAGCGGACCCGGGGGCCATAGTTTCGCCGCCTTCGGCCGGCCCAGCGCGATCCACGCCATGGGCCGCGCGATCGCAGCGATCGGCGATCTGACGACGCCGTCGGATCCCAAGACCACCTTCACCGTCGGCGTGATCAGCGGCGGCACCTCGGTCAACTCGATCGCGGCCGAGGCGAAGCTGTTGATGGACATGCGCTCGAACCGGACCAAGGAATTGCTGGAGATCGAGGCGAAATTCTTCGAAGCGCTGAAGAAAGGGGCGGACGCGGAGAACGCGCGCTGGAACACCGACAAGATCAGCTTTCAGGCCAAGCTGGTGGGCGACCGGCCGGCGGGGTTGCAGGCCGCCGACAGTGCCATCGTGCAGGCAGCGTGGGCCTCGGCGCAGGCGCTAGGTGAGAAGCCCAGTCTGGGCAGCGGCAGCAGCACTGAGTCCAATCTGCCGATCAGCCTGGGCATTCCGGCCGTGACCCTGGGCGGCGGCGGCAAAGACGACAACAACCATTCGCCCAGCGAGTGGTTCGATCCCACGGACGCCTACCTCGGACCGCAGCGCATTTTCCTGACCATTCTCGGATTGTCGGGTGTCGAGGGCAGCGCCGCGCCTTTGCTGTCGAAGGGCAAGCGCTGATTCATCGAGCGGTCTGACGCCGACTTCCGAGGCCGGCGTCAGGCGAGCAGGCGCGCTATCAGCTTGCGCACCGGCACGGGGATGGCCGCGCTCTGCGCTTCTTCCAGGCTCAGCCAGATTTGCCCCTCCTCGCGCGCGGCCGGGGTGAATTTCTTCACCCGACACAGCAGCGGCTGAATGTTCAGTTTGAAGTGGGTGAAGCCGTGGG
>JAPLRD010000341.1 GCA_026399375.1 Pseudomonadota bacterium | reverse complement strand
GCGGGGCGAGGGAACACTCCCTCTCCCGCCCGGGCGGGAGAGGGCTGGGGTGAGGGTGGGATCCGCCAACGGGGCTGCCCCGTCCCTCCTACATGACGCAGGCGTTCTGCTCCTTGGGCGGGTTGATGACCTCCAGCGGCTGATTCGCCGCGGGGACGGCGGCGCCGAACTGCAGGAAGTCCCACTTGTCCTTTGCCTGGCCCTTGGGCTTGACCGTGAACGGATAGGCCTCCTGGATCAGCTGGTGGTCCCATGAGCGAAAATAACCTTTTCGCCCCTTGAGCAAATCGAATTCAGCCTGGCTCTCGAAATAGGCGATCAGCTTGTCCGTGTCCGTGGACTTGGCCGCGTTCATGGCCTGCGCCATCATTTTCAGCGAGACGTACTCGATCCACGCGTGGTTCTCGGGCGGCTTGCCATGGCGCTTTCTGAATTCGGCGACGAAGGCCTTCGATCCGGGGGTGTCGAGCTCGTGGTGCCAGACGGTGGGCCAGATGCCGGCGAGGTTGCCGTCGCCCGCCGCCCAGGCGTCCGCCGTATTCAGGTTGAAGCCCGCGACGGCGTAGGGCAGGCCGAACTCGGCGTACTGCTTGACGAAGTTGGTGACCTGGTTGCCGGCGAGGTTGGTGGCCACCAGGTCCGGTCTTGCCTGGCGGATTTTCAAGAGATACGGACTGAAATCGGTCACATCGGTCGCGACCAGTTCGTCACCGATGTGGGTGCCGCCGTTCGCGGCGAAGAAATTCTTCGCTGCCTTCGACAGGTCGTGGCCGAACACGTAATCCGCCGTCAGGCTGAACACGCGCTTGCCCTTCACCAGGCCGTCGCGCAGCAGCGCCTGGCCGGCGGCGTTGACCATCACCGTGACCGGAATGTCGACGTGGAAGGTGTAGCGGTTGCAGTTCTTGCCGCGCAGGATGTCGGAGCGCGCGCCTATGCTCATGAACAGGCGCTTGTTGCGCGCAGCCACCTGCATGATGGCCTGCGCGGAAGCGGAGTTGATCTCGCCCAGCAGCACCGTGGCGCCGTCGCGCTCGAACATGCGCTGCGCCTTGGTCGCGGCAGTGGCCGGGTTGACCGAGTCTTCCGACATCACTTCGATCTGGCGCCCCATGACGCCGCCTGAGCGGTTGATCTCCTCCTCGGCCATCTTGATGCCCATGACCGCGTATTCGCCCAGGGCGCCGAGAAAACCGGTCAGCGGGGTGAGGTGTCCGATCTTGACCTTGTCCGACTGGCTGCGCACGATTGCCGGGAAGCCCAGCGCGAGGGCGCCTGCGGCCGCCGCTCCCGCCTTGAGCACGCGCCTGCGGCCTCCGGATGCGATTGCCGAACCCCCGTCCTTTTCTTGTTCGATCATTCCGATACCTCCTCTTGATCGGCCGACGCGGCCGGGTTCATTGTTGCGATTCGACGTGCACCAGGCTATTTTTGGAATGCCATTTCACAATGCCGCAATCGAATTTACAGTATCAGAGAAATCCTTTGAAAGTGCAAGCGCAGGGTCAGGATTACGGTTCCAGTTGCAGGTGGCTGGGCTGCCGTTTCTCTATCGCCCACATTAGCAGGGCCGCAGAGCGGTAGATTCCATGGGCGAATTTGCCGTAGGGCAGCGTCAGGAACAGTGCCATCACCACGCCCAGGTGCAGCGCCAGCAGCAGCGTCATGGCGACGCTGTCGCGCCACAGGAGCAAGGCGAGGCCGGAGAGGCTGCCAAGGAACAGCAGCGCGAGAAACCCGCGGTCCATGGCCTTTTGTGCGGCATCGCCGTGGAGCGGATGGCGGCCCAGATTGAGCCACATCAGTCCCGCCGGTCCGAGCAGCAGGCCGATTCCGCCCGCCGTCCCGAGCAGCACCGGCAGGCTGTTCAAGGCGTAGGGTGCGCCCCAGCCGAAAAGATAGTGGTACAGCGTGGCCACCGAGGTCGCGGCGAAGCACAGGAGAAAGCCGTAGAACGTCAGGTGATGAAAGCGCCGCCGCCACAGGGTGAAGGCATCGTCCGCTTCGTTGCAACCCTCGCCGTGTCCGCCGTCGAGGTATTTGAGCCGCAGCGCGTCCTGCGCCGCCTCGGCCACGGCCGCCCCCGGGGCATCGTGCATCCGGTCGGCGGGGGACACGTCCTTCCAGAATTGGCGCACGCCCAGCGTCAGCGCCAGCAGCGCAAACAGGAAGACGGGCGCGAACATGCCCGCCATGAGATTGTGCGGAAACACCTGGTAGAAGCCTCCCGCCGGCAGTTGTTGCCACAGCGTGCCCTTCAGCGTGATCGCCAGCAGCAGAAACAGCGCCAGGCCGCCGGCGAGGGCCAGCGCCAGCGTCAGGCCGTTGTGCTTGTAAAGATTGCCGAGCGCAGGGGGCCAGGCGTACTCGGCGTAGGTCTGCACGCGCACCTTCGCCATCGCCTGCGGCACGTTGACCTTGAACTCGTGCGGCGGTGCATATTGGCAGGCGTGCAGGCAGGCGC
>JAPLRD010000377.1 GCA_026399375.1 Pseudomonadota bacterium | reverse complement strand
ACTGCCGATTTCCCGCAGGCCCAGCCACTGGTTCAGGTAGGACAGGTTCCTGTGATAGGTAATCGTGGTCGCGCCCTTAAACGGCGCCGCCTGCGACTCCCAGCGCCGCGTCGCTTCGGCCCAGCGCTGCTGGAATGCCGCTGCTCTGGCCTTGTAGTGCGCAGCGTTGGCGGCATCGATCTGCATCAGCCTGTCCCTCAGCACGTCCGCGACGCGCGCGATATTGCGCGGATCGAGATGGATATGCGGATTGCCCCCGGGATGGATATCGCCCAGCGCGCGATCCAATACCTTGGGAATTTCCAGCCGGGGAACCAGAGGCGCGGCTTCCAAATATCCCGGCGCGCCCGGCTGAACGCGCGCATTGCCGGATTGCGCCAAGAGCACCGGCAGCCAGCCCACTTCCAGCTCGGACCCCGTGCATACGAGAAGGTCCGCGTTGCGCGCCCGCGCGATCAGACTGGGCTTGGCTTCGATGTAATGCGGATCCTGCAAGGCGGTGGTGGCGTTATATACGGACAGCTTGTCACCGCCTAACTCCTGCGCCAGCGCGCCCCATTCCGGCTCGCAGGCGAACACCTTCAGTTGCGCGTATGCCGGCCGCGCCAACAGCGTCGGCCAAGCTGCCGCCAGCAGCACAAGAACGATCAATCGCTTCATTGCCTTCATTGCATTTCCTTTGTGCGTATTGTGACCCGCCCTCAGAACTTGTGCGCGCCGTGCGCGCCCAGGCTCATGATGTACTGCAGGAACACCTGGCTGTCGGTCACCCCCGGCCGCGACTTGTCGCTCGCGAACTGCAGGCGCAGGCGGCTGAAATGGCTGGGGCTGTAGTCGAACATCAGCGTGTTGCGCGTCGGCTTGTGTTTGTCCAGGATGGGAAAATCGGCCGCGGCGAGGACACCGCTGTCCACCAGCCCCAGGTTCACGCTGCCCGCATTGAGCCTGTCATGGCGGTAACCGGCACGCCAGCTCGGCAGGAACTGATACACGCCCTGCGCATACCAGCCGGATTGCGCCGAGCGGTAAGAATCGCTTTGGGTGCCTAGCGAGGCCGCGGCCGTATCGTAAGACAGGCTGCCTTCCTCAGCGCGCCGGAAATATTCGCCCTGGAGTTTGAAATTGTTGTAGGTCGAATTGCCGTTCGGCGACCATTTGAGCACGCCATCGAGCACCCACAGGCGGCTCGTTCCGTTGAAACTGTTGTTCACCCGCACGCCGGCCGCATCCAGGTCGTCATAGCTGCGGTTCTGCGCCGTGGTGCGCAGATGCGAGAGTCCCAGGCGCCAGGCCGTGCTCGCGCCTATGTCGCCGCCCATATGCGCAAACAGATTGCCGGCGCCTGCGCCGTTCTTGTCGCGATTCGTGCCCGGAAAGGAGAGGCCGCGGCCGATTTCGGCGCCGAGTTCGACGAAGGTATCAGTCGGCGCGACCCACTTCAACTGCACGCCGTCGTCCGCCAATTGATTGCCGAGAAACGCCTTGCTCGCGAGCGGCGCATCGCTGAAATCCCGGGCGTGCGGGTGAATTTCGTTCTGATAGCCCACACTCGAGAAAAAGCGCCCGGCCTTGAATCCTAGGCCCTGCGACAAGCCTATGCCCTGTATATAGCCTTCTTCAACCGAGATCGAATTGTCGGGCGCCAGCGCGGCGATCAGTGTGCCGCGGAAATTCTGATCTATGTT
>JAPLRD010000431.1 GCA_026399375.1 Pseudomonadota bacterium | reverse complement strand
GAAGCCATGGCCTGCGGACTGCCCGTCGTAGCCAGCGCGGTGCCGGGAAACAATACCCTGGTGCACTCAGGCGAGACCGGTTTCCTATTCCCTTTGGGCGATGGCGACGCCCTGTGCGCGGCGCTTCAGCAAATCCGTGACCAACCCGACTTGGCGCGCGCCTTGGGCGAGAGCGGAAGGCGCAGGGTAGAGCAAGATTTTTCCTGGGAGTACGTGGCGCGCTGCTATCTCGATCTGTTCAATTCCGAAAATTGATCCGGATCGGACTCACTTCTTTTCTTTGGCTTCTTTCATCTCTTCCGTCAACTGCTTGCGCAGATCGCGCAGGCGCGCCTCCACGCTGGAGAGTTGGTAGAAATCCCCATCGCCGCTTTTTTGCGCCAGCTCCAGCTGCTCGATCGCGGTGGGCAAACTGCCCTGAAGCAAATACGCCTCGGCCTGCGACTGATGTTGCAGCAGCCTCTTGCCCATGGACGCATAGCTCTTCGCGCGCAGCGCATAGAGCCGTGCGTCGCGCGGATAGTTCTTGATCTGTTCGTCCAGCAAGACCGCAGCGTCCGCATGTCTGCCCTGCTGCTGCTGCGCATCGATGTAGGCGTAGTTCAGCGCACGGTTGTTGGGATAGCGCGCGAGCGCAAGCTTGAGCATATCAGCGGCGCCACCTTGGTCTCCATATGCCTGCTTGATGCGCGCAGCCAGTCCGGCGACCAGGGGATGGTCTGAGGTCTTCAGCAGCGGCGCAAGTTCGGCCTCCGCGCGCGCCGTTTCCTTGGCCCGCAGCAGGGCTACCGCAAGTGCGTAGCGCGCCGCGGCTTCGTTGCTGAATTTTCTCTCCTGCCAATCGCTTTGCATCTGCAGCAGCGCTTCGCGCGGCCCGCCCTGTTCGGCGCGCAGCTTGGCCCGCACCAGCTGGAAATCGAGGCTGTCCGGCGTCTGCTTGTATGCCAGCCCCTGGATACGGTTCTGCGCATCGGCAATGCGCTCGGAGGTAACCGGGTGGGTGCGCAGATACGCCGGCGCATTGTTTTCGTAAAGACGGCCGGCCTTTTGCAGGCGCTGGAAAAAATCCGGCATCGCGCGCACGTCGAACTTGGCTTTTTCCAGGGTCAGAAAGCCTAGCCGGTCGGCTTCGCGCTCGAAATCGCGCGTAAATCCGATTTGCGCCGTGATGGCGCTCGCCTGTCCGATCGCCGCCGCGGCCGAGCCCAGCTGGGTGTTGCGCGAGAGTATCGCGACCACCATCGCCGCCAGCATCGCCATCGACAACTGCCCGTCCTTGCTCACCATGCGCGCCAGGTGGTGCTGGGTCACATGCGCGATTTCGTGCGCGAGCACTGCCGCCAGCTCGGATTCGCTTTGGGCGGCGACGATCAGTCCGGTATGCACGCCGATGTAGCCCCCTGGCATGGCGAAGGCGTTGAGCGTCTTGTCCCGGATCAGGAAGAATTCGAACTCCTGGCGCACTTCCTGGCTGTTGGCCACCGGGCGGTTGCCCAGAGCGTTGAGATACGAGGCCGCTTCCGCATCGTCGACGAAGTCGGGCTCGTGCAGGCGAATGTCGCG
>JAPLRD010000123.1 GCA_026399375.1 Pseudomonadota bacterium | reverse complement strand
AGGCGCGCGAGGACGCGACGCGGGAGAAGTTCTACTGCCTGTCGATGTTCCCGTACCCGTCGGGCCGGCTGCACATGGGGCACGTGCGCAACTACACGATCGGCGACGTGCTGTCCCGCTTCGCGCGGATGCAGGGTCGCAACGTGCTGCAGCCCATGGGCTGGGATGCCTTTGGCCTGCCCGCGGAAAACGCGGCCATGGCCAACAGCGTGCCGCCGGCCAAGTGGACCTACGACAACATCGCCTACATGAAGAAGCAGCTCCAGTCGCTGGGCTTCGCCCTCGACTGGTCGCGCGAGGTCACCACCTGCAAGCCCGAATACTACAAATGGAACCAGTGGCTGTTCCTGCGCATGCTGGAAAAAGGCCTGATGTACCTCAAGACCGGCACGGTCAACTGGGATCCGGTGGACCAGACCGTGCTCGCGAACGAGCAGGTCATAGACGGCCGCGGCTGGCGCACCGGCGCGCTGGTGGAAAAGCGCGAAATCCCGATGTACTACATGAAGATCACCGCGTTTGCCGAAGAGCTGCTGGCCGACCTCGGCAAGCTCCCCGGGTGGCCCGAGCGGGTGAAGACCATGCAGGCCAACTGGATAGGCAAGAGCCACGGCGTGAACTTCGGTTTTCCCTACACGCTGGACGGCGAACAGAAACTGTTGAAGGTGTTCACCACGCGCATCGACACGCTGATGGGCGTGACCTTCTGCGCCGTCGCGGCCGAACATCCGCTCGCCACGTACGCGGCGAAGAATAATCCGCAGCTCGCGGCCTTCATCGACGAGTGCAAGCGCGGCGGCGTGCAGGAAGCCGACATCGCGCTGCAGGAAAAGAAGGGCATGCCCACCGGCCTTAGCGTGACGCACCCGATCTCGGGCGAGCAAATCCCGGTCTGGGTCGGCAATTACGTGCTCATGAGCTACGGCGAAGGCGCGGTGATGGGCGTGCCCGGACACGACGAGCGCGACTACGCGTTCGCCCTCAAGTACAAGCTGCCCGTCCTGTGCGTGATCCGCCATCCTTCGGGCGATACCGTGCCCGAGCCGTGGAAGGCCGAATACGCCGATTACGGCACCTGCATCAATTCGGGCAAGTACGACGGGCTGGCGTACGAGGCTGCGGTGGACGCTTTTGCCGCCGACCTGCGCGCCAAGGGCCTGGGTGACAAGCAGGTGGTATGGCGCCTGCGCGACTGGGGCATCTCGCGCCAGCGCTACTGGGGCACGCCGATTCCCATCATCCACTGCAAGGACTGCGGCGCGGTGCCGGTGCCGGACAAGGACCTGCCGGTGACGCTGCCCGAAGATCTGGTGCCGGACGGTTCGGGCAATCCGCTGGCCAAGCACCGCGCCTTTCTCGATTGCGCCTGTCCGCGCTGCGGCAAGCCGGCGCGGCGCGAGACCGACACCATGGATACCTTCGTCGATTCGTCCTGGTATTACATCCGCTATGCCTGCCCGGGCGCGCCGGACATGGTGGATGCGCGCGTGAACTACTGGCTGCCGGTGGACCAGTACATCGGCGGCATCGAGCACGCCATCCTGCACCTGCTGTATTCGCGCTTCTGGACCAAGGTCATGCGCGACGAAAAGCTCGTCGGTTTCGACGAGCCGTTCGCGAACCTGCTCACCCAGGGCATGGTGCTGAACGAGATCTACTTTCGCAAGGCCGGCGCCGGGCGCATCACCTACTACAACCCGGCCGAGATCGAGTGGAAGCTGGACGACAAGGGCCAGCGCACGAACGCCGTGCTCAAGGCGGACGGCCTGCTGGTCGAGTCGGGCGGCATCGGCACCATGTCGAAGTCGAAGAACAACGGCGTCGATCCGCAGGCGCTGATCGAAACCTACGGCGCCGACACGGCGCGTTTTTTCATGATGTTTGCCAGCCCGCCCGAGCAGACGCTCGAATGGTCGGATTCCGGTGTGCAGGGCGCGTTCCGCTTCCTGAAACGCCTGTGGGCGTACACGCACGAGCACCAGGACGAACTCAGGAAGGGCGTGGGCGAACTGAATTCGCATCCGGCCGATTGGGCTAAATCTGCACCGCAGCACCGCGATGCGCGCCGCGAAATTCACCTGACGCTGAAGCAGGCCAACTACGATCTGGGCAAGCACCAGTTCAACACCGTCGCCTCGGCCTGCATGAAAATACTGAACGCGCTGGAGCGCGTCTCGGGCGAGGCGGGCGGGACGGCCGCAGCCACCGTCGTCGAGGGCGTGTCCATTCTGCTGCGCGTGCTGTCGCCGATCGCGCCGCACATCACGCACGAACTGTGGCGCGAATTGGGCTATGGCCAGGACGTGTTGCGCGCGCCCTGGCCCGAACCGGATCCCGCGGCGCTGGACCAGGACGAGATCGAGCTGGTGGTGCAGGTCAACGGCAAGCTGCGCGGCAATATCCGCGTGGCCAAGGCCGCCGGCAAAGACGTCATCGAAGCCGCGGCGCTCGCCAACGAGCAGGTGCAGAAATTCGTCACCGGCCATGCCGTGAAGAAGATCGTCGTCGTTCCCGGCCGCCTGGTGAACGTGGTAGTTTGAGATGCGGGCCCGGCGGGAAGCGCCCCGCCGGCATTTCCCCTTCCCGTTGCAGCGCTTGATCAGCAGTTACGGAGCAAAGATGCGCATTCTGGCCGTCCTCGTATTGACCTCGCTCACGGCGGCATGCGGTTTTCAGCTGCGCGGTCAGGCCAGCCTGCCGTTCGAAACCCTGTACATCGCCGTGCCTGCCATCTCGCAGCTGGGCACCGAGCTAAAGCGCAACATCATCGCCGGCACGCGCACCAAGCTGGTCGACGATCCGGCGCAGGCCCAGGCGGTCCTGCTCGTCACCGCCGAAGACCGCAGCAAGACGATTCTTTCGCTGGATACCTCCGGCCGAGTGCGCGAATTCCAGCTGCGTTACCGCCTGATCTTTCGCGTGCACGACCCCAAGGGCCTTGATTACCTGCCGCAGAGCGAAATCCGGCTGACGCGCGACATCTCCTTCAACGACGCGCAGGTGCTGGCGAAAGAATCGGAGGAGCTGCTGCTCTACCGCGACATGCAAAGCGACATGGTGCAGCAGATTTTGCGCCGGCTGTCCTCCGCGCCGACAACGCCGGTCGCGCTGCAACCGGAAGCGGTAAATGCAGCTCCGCGCTGAAGAGCTCGACGGCCATCTCGCCCGCAACCTCGCCGTCCTTTACGTCATTCACGGCGACGAACCGCTGCAGTCGCTCGAGGCGGCCGATGCGATCCGCGCAGCGGCCCGCGCGAAAGGGTTCCTGGAGCGCGAAGTCCTCACCGCCGAGCGCGGTTTCGACTGGAAGCAGTTGACGGCCAGCGGTGCGAGCCTGTCGCTGTTCTCGTCGAAAAAGCTGATCGAACTGCGCATCCCCGGCGGCAAGCCCGGCACCGAAGGCGGGCCGGCGATCGTCGAATACTGCGCCCATCTCGTGCCCGACGTGCTCACCATCGTGAGCCTGCCGCGCCTGGACCGGAAGTCGCAGGACACCGCGTGGTTCAAGGCGCTGACGCATAAAGGCGCGCTGATCAACACCCTGCAGGTCGAGCGGGCGCAGCTGCCGCGCTGGATCGCCTCGCGCCTGGCGCGGCAAAAGCAGAAGGCCGACGCGGCGACGCTGCAATTCCTCGCCGACAGCGTCGAGGGCAACCTGCTCGCGGCGCACCAGGAGATACAGAAGCTCGGCCTCCTCTTTCCGCCGGGCGAACTTGCTTTCGATCCGGTGTGCAGCGCGGTGCTCAACGTTGCGCGCTACGACGCGTTCAAATTGAACGAGGCGATGCTCGCAGGCGACAAGCCGCGCCTGGCGCGCATGCTCGACGGCCTGAAAAGCGAAGGCGAAGCGCCGCCCAAGATCCTGTGGGTGCTGGCGGAGGAAATCCGCGCGGTGGCCAAGGTGCAGGCCGGCGTGGCGGCGGGCGAAAGCCTGCAAACGCTGTACCGCAACAACCGCGTCTGGGGCGATGCGCGCCAGCGCCTGGTGGGCGAGGCCGCGCGCCGGATGAAGACCGCGGCGCTCGGCCAGGCCCTGCGCCACGCCGCGCGCATAGACCGCACGGTCAAAGGCCTCGCTCGCGGCGACGTGTGGGACGAACTGCTGCAGTTGTGCCTGCGCTTCGCGCGATAGCGCCAATTCAATATTCCAGTTTGTTTGAAGAGATCAACATGAAGAACACGCTGTTCATCGCCGCCATCCTGGCGGGAATTCTGGGCAGTGCCGGCATCGCCGCGGCGGATAATTTCCCGGTCAAGCCGATACGCATCGTGGTGCCGTTTGCCGCCGGCGGCGCGATCGATATCATCGTGCGCACCAGCGGGCAGCAATTGTCGAAGGAGCTCGGCCAGCCGGTGCTGATCGACAACCGGCCCGGCGCCGGCGGCAACATCGGCGCGGAGATCGTCGCCAGGAGCCAGGCCGACGGCTATACGCTGGTCGCGGGTACTTCGGCCACCCACGGCGTCAATCCATCGCTTTATGCGAAGCTGCCCTACGATGTGCGCCGCGATTTCATTGCGGTTGCGCACATAGCCGGGGTGCCCAACGTGCTGGTGGTGACGCCGGCTTCGGGCATGCGTTCGCTCGAGGACCTGATCAAGCAGGCGCGCGCCAACCCGGGCAAGCTGAGCTACGGCTCGGCGGGCAGCGGCACGTCGCTGCATCTGGCCGGCGAGTTGCTGCGCGGCGAAGCCCGCATCGACCTGCTGCACGTTCCCTACAAGGGCGCGGCGCCGGCCAACACCGACCTGCTCGGCGGGCAGATCAACATGATGTTCAGCACCGTTCCGGTCGCCCTGCCGCTGATTCGCTCCGGCAAGCTGACCGCGCTCGCGGTGACGGCGAAAAAGCGCCATTTCGCCCTGCCCGATGTGCCCACCTTCCCCGAACTGGGCTATGCCTCGGTCGAGTCGGAAACCTGGACCGGATTGTTCGCGCCCGCAGGCACGCCGCGCGACGTCGTCGATGCGATCGCCAGGGGAATGGAGCGCGCGCTCGGCGACAAGGCAGTCGCGGACCAACTCCGGCAGCAAGGCGCGGAGCCGCAGTTCATGGGCCCGGAGTCTTTCGGGCGCTATGTCGAGAGCGAGATCGCGCGTTGGAGCGGCGTGGTGCGGGCGGCGGGCATCAAGCTGGAGTAAGCGCCGCTCGGCCGTTTCAGATTCACCGAGACGGCCTCCAAACTCAACGGGCCTTGCGCCTCTTGGCTGCGGCGCGGGCGGCGAACCCGGCGTGGTCCGCGTCCATTCTCAAGCTCAGCTTTGCCTCGGGCGAACCGGACTGAATCGCCGCGAGTCCGCTCCCCGACCGCCGGCCTTCGGGCGCAGCCGTCCGCCATAGCAGGGCGTTGGCGCCGAACCCGAGCACGAAAGCAAGCGCGGCCAGAACCGGCGGCCTGAGAAACTGTCTCGCGCGGGCGCCGACGCGCGCAAGCGTGACCTGCCTGCGTTCGCCCGAGAGTTCCGCGCGCTTTCCGCGGTCTGCGCGCGCCTGCTTTGCAATCACGGCCGCCTCGGCTTCGATGCGGGCCCGCTCCGCAGCCAGACGCAGCGCCGCGGCTTCCGCATCCAGCTTGCCTTTCTCCGCCACTGCCTTTTCTTTTTCCGCGACCAGCCGCGCTTTGGCGCTTTCTTCGGCCTGCTTCTCCTTCGCGGCACGCGCCGCCGCCGAATTGCGTTCCCGTTGCATCGCGGCGAGTACCGCGTTTGCCGCCTGCAGTGCGTTCGCTTCGGAAAGCGCATGCGCTTCGGCCGCACGGGCTGCCGCCGACGCCGCCGCTTCTCGCTGCCCGACGAGCAGCAACAGCGCCCGTTCCTTTTCGCCGCGCAGACGCGCGATTTCCCCGGCCTCCTGTTCTGCGGCTTCCTTCGCGCGTTCCTGTTCGGCCGCCGCGCGTTCTTCGCCGGCGCGCCGCTCGGCGAGCGTGCCTGCTTCGTGTTCACGCTTGGCGCGTTGCCGTGCCGCTTCCGCCGCGTCGGCCTCGGCGCGCGCGCGCTGCTGCGCCATCCTTTCGGCTTCTTCGTCCGCGGCGGGGCGTGCTTGCGCCGCCGCGAGCAATCGGCGCTCTTCTTCGGCGTGTGCGCACGCCACCGCCTCTGCCGCCGACTCTGCTTCGGCGCGCGCCTGTGCCGCCGCAATCAGTACACGTTCCCGCGTTTCGCGCTCGCGCGCAAGGGCAGCAGCTTGCGCTTCGGCTCCGGCCCGGGCTTTCGCCGTTTCTTCGGCGCGCCGCTCCAGCGCGATTTTCTCCTCCGCCTGTTGCAGCGCCTGCGTCTCGGATTCGATGCGCCTCTGCGCGAGCTGCTGCGCAGCTGCCTCGGCGTGCACGCGTTCCGCAGCGGCTGCAGCCGTCGCGGCCTCACACTCGCCGCGCTCGCGCGCGAGCGCTTCCGCCCGAGTTTCGGCAGCGACCCTCGCCGCGGTCGCCGCACCCAGCGCCTGTTCCGCTGCTTCGCGTTCGCGGCTTGCGAGGAGCGCGCGCGCGTCCGCTTCCGCCCGGACATTCGCCGCCGCTTCGGCCTGCTGTTCTTCCGCGATGCGCTGCTGCGCGTAGTGCTTCGCGGCTGTTGCGGCTTCCGCGCTTGCTTGCGCAAGCTTCGCCGACGCCTGCTCCGCCAGCATGCGGCTGGTCGCCGCCTGGGCCGCTTCGGCGTCGGCCGTCGCTCGCCTGCGCGTCTGTTCGGCGGCGAATTTCTCGGCCTGGCCCTTTGCGCGCTCCGCCGCTTCCTGCTCCCTCTGCGCTTTGGCGCGGCGGTCTGCCGCCTGAGCCAGCGCTGCTTCCGCCGCCTGGCGCGCATGCGCCTGTTCCGCGGCATCAGCCTCTGCCTTCGCTCTTGCAAGGGCTGCGGCGGCAAGGGATTCTTCGGCGGCCTCGCGCTGGCGAAGCGTGGCGAGCGCGCGCGCTTCGAGTTCCGTATCTTCGGCGAGGTTTATCCTGAATGCGTCGCCAGGCGTAGGTTCCGCCTCTGCGTGCGGCTCTGAATCTTCGATCGATTGCTCAGCACCGGCGCCGGGCGCATGCGAAGTGAGTCGGTCGTGTTCGGCGTTCTTCAGTTGATCGATCAGGCGACTCATTTCGCGATTGCTGAGGCTTGCCAGGAAATTGTCGCGTTCATGTGCCGAATGTTAACAGACCCCGGGGCCCGGAGCGTGTCCGATGCCCGTATAATAATTCCGGTTCAGAGGTTGTTTCTAAATATGGGGATGGCAATGAAGAAGTATTGTCCGGCTGCGGTTCTTGTGCTGATGCTCTTGGCGAACGGCGTTTGCGCGGCAGACGCAAAGAAGGGGGAGAAGAAAGAAGAAAAGACGGCTTCCGGCATCGGAATCACGATCCTCAAGGAAGGTTCCGGCGCCAGCCCGAAGGCGGCCGATGTGGTGAAGGTGCACTACCGCGGGACGCTGACGGATGGAAAGGAGTTCGACAGTTCACTCAAGCGCGGCCAGCCTGCGACGTTTGCTCTGAATCGCGTGATTCCCTGCTGGACGGAAGGGGTGCAGACGATGAAGGTGGGCGGCAAGGCGAGACTGGTGTGCCCGCCCAACCTGGCCTATGGCAGCCGCGGCGCACCGGGTGCCGTTCCGCCGGACGCCACCCTGATATTCGAGGTCGAATTGCTGGAGATCCTGAAGTAGATGCCGCATCGATGCCGGGTTGGCGCGTGGGTGACAAGGTGTCAATGATCACCGGTCGCAGCCTGCGTTGCGTTTCTGCGGCCCTGCTGCTGGCGCTTTTGCTCGGTGGTTGCGCCGTCGTTGCGGTTGCCGACGCCGTTGTCGGTGTCGGGGCGGCGGCGGTCAGCGTGGCTGCGACCACGGTCAAAGTCGGCGCAAAGGCGGTGGGTGCGGTGGTCGACGCGGTCACGCCCGACGCTAGTGTCCCGAATCGCTAATTCGCTGAAGAAAAGGCGCCGAGAATCGACGCCATACGGCGTTGCAAATGCTCGCAAGGTGTCCAACCTTGCTGCGCTTTGCGCCTTGTCTGGCGCCGATTTCGCCGCTTTTCTGTTTCAGCCATTGATTTCACATCGGATATTCATTCAACGAATTAGCGATTCGGGACACGGAACCCTCTCGGGTCCCGCCCTTTCTTTTTCTGCGGCCATTGCCGCTGTGCACCAGGCTCTCTAGCCTTTCAGAATCGCTTTCGCGCCCATCGCGGCGAGTGCGCCGAGCGCGACAATCGGGCCGAGGGTTACGAACAGCACTGCGGCAGCCGGTGCGGCGATCGCGAGCGCGATCGGCCGGGCGGTATTGCTTTTCATGACCGCTTTCGCGGCGACCCAGGCCAGCATTCCGAATCCGATCACCGGGAACGCGAGGAGGTAGGCCAGGCCGACGAAGGGCGCTATCAGGAAGAGCGCGATGTTCTTGGCGCGTTTTGCGATGTTCGCTGTGTTAAGCGCGTGAGCGCGAGTTCCGCTCAGGGGCATTCCAGCGGTCAGGTTGTATGTGATGGTGCTCATGATGTTCTCCTTCGGTTATTTGCTTGCTTGTCTACTCATAAGCATTGGCCGTGCCAGGCGGGAAGGACATCACATATTGCGTAATTTATTCATGGCATTATGTATGGAGCCGTGCACATTCGGTGTGCCCGGAACAGGCCTGGGCAGGCGGCCCGAGTACATTGTTTTCATGCGGTTTGCCCGTGAGTCCTGGGTTTGTCATTTTTTATCAATGAGATATGCGGAGGCAATGCCGCTTGATTTTTATATGCACCGCATATCTTGCCGTTGCGATGCTTCGGATTCTGCGCTGCAGCAACCGACCCGCATGCCTCGGCATAGTTTCTTCCATATCAGATATTATTTATTGATACTTACGATCTGTTAATAGTATTGCTGCGTTGCAGCAGCGTGATATAAATGCAGTGGGGGAGGCTTTAATACGAAGGAGCCTCGGCATGAAATCTGTAGATCAAGTGATTGAAAGCGTAATCGCGGCGGACACGCTGGACCACATCCGCATGAGCCCGGGCGAGCGCAGGGCTGCACAGGCAAGCTTGCGCCAGGGCGAGATGATCGCGGAAATGCTGATGCGCGCGAGCGAAGATCTGCGGCGCCTGTTCTCCCTGATAGCACGGGGCGTCGGCGCCGTCCTGCACCGCGGCAAGCCCGCGGCCGCTACTCCCGCATGGCCGCTGCCATGACAAATCATCGCGAGAAGCGCGGTTCCTGTCTGATCGAGGCGCGCGCTGTGGATCTGGGGCAGGGCAGCCACTGGAACCCGTGGTTGCGGCTGACCAGCAATGCGGGCGGCGCCTGCGCAAGCCAGACTTTCGATCGCCTGAAGCCTGTCTTCGGCTCCGAGCAGGCAGCGCTGGCCTACGCGGCTGAACTCGGCAGAAGCCTGGCGGACGAAGGTTCGACGCTGGGGCGCGCATCGCGCACCCCGGAAATTGCGAAATGGCCGCTGAACCAGGTGTTTTCCTGGTTGCGTACCTGCCGGTCAAACGCGCTCACGTTTCCGTTCTGACGGAAATCTGCGGTACCGCGCGACAGGCGCCAAATGCGAGAGGGCGGGTACCCGGCAGGGACCCGCCCATTTTTTTGCCGCGCCGCCCGGGCAGACGTCGTTACGCGACACCATGGACAGCGTTTTCGTCCCGGCCTAAGATAACCACATCAAAAACCGGGGAGATCGTCATGGCGCTGATGGATTTCATCAAGAAACAGTTCATCGACATCATTCAGTGGACGGAGGATGCCGACGAAGCCGGGGATACGATGGCGTGGCGCTTTCCGATGCAGGAAATGGAAATCCAGAACGGTGCGTCGCTCACCGTGCGCGAGTCGCAGATGGCGGTGTTCGTGAACGAAGGCAAGATCGCCGACGTTTTCGGTCCCGGCATGTACAAGCTGACGACGCAGACCCTGCCGGTTCTGACCTATCTCAAGAACTGGGACAAGCTGTTCGAATCCCCGTTCAAGTCCGACCTCTATTTTTTCAGCACGCGGCAGAAACTCGACCGCAAGTGGGGCACGCCCAACCCGGTCACCGTGCGCGACAAGGACTTCGGCATGGTGCGCCTGCGCGCCTTCGGCATCTATGCCTTTCATCTCGTCGATCCCAAGCTGTTCCACACCGGCATCTCCGGCACGGTCGAGCGTTACACCACCGATCAGCTCGAAAGCCAGTTGCGCAACACCATCGTCGGCAACATTTCCGACATCTTCGGCGAGTCGGGCGTGCCCTTCATCGACATGGCCGGGAACCAGCTCGAGTTCGGCAACGCACTGAAGACGAAGCTCGATCCGATGTTCCAACAGTACGGCCTCGCGCTGGACAGCCTCATCGTGCAGAACATTTCACTGCCCGAGGAGCTGCAGAAGATGCTCGATACCCGCATCGGCGTGAACATGATGGGCGGCATGCAGGGTTACACGCAATATCAGGTGGCGAACGCGATCCCCCTCGCCGCGCAGAACGAAGGCGGACTCGCCGGACTGGGCGCAGGGGTCGGAGTGGGCTTCGGCGTCGGCCAGCAGGTGGCGGCCAGCATGGCGCAGGCGCTCAATCCACAGGGGGCGGCCGCCGCGGCTGCACCGGCCGCTGCGGCGCCGGTCACTCCGGATCAGATCGTCGCTACGCTGGAAAAGCTGCACGGGCTGGTCGAGAAAGGCATCCTCACCAAGGAAGAATTCGAGGCGAAGAAGTCCGAATTGATGAAGAAACTGGTCTGACCATTCGGTCCTGAACCATGGGCCGCACAGCCCGTTGTCCGTCCTGCGGGGCGCCGGTCGAGTTCAAGTCGGTCGCCTCCATACTGGCTGTCTGCAGTTTCTGCCAGAGCACGCTCGTGCGCGACGGCAAGGAACTGGCCAACCTCGGCAAGATGGCCGAACTCATCGAGGACCGCAGTCCTCTGCAAATCGGTTCCGAAGGCCGCTGGAAGGGAGTTCATTTCGCCCTGATCGGGCGCATCCAGCTGCGCTGGGAACAGGGGCTGTGGAACGAGTGGCACCTGCTGTTCGACGACGGCAAGAGCGGCTGGCTGTCGGAATCGGGCGGTGAATATGTCATTTCGGAGCCGGTGTGGCACCCTCAGTCCTGGCCAAAATTCACCGCCCTGCAGGTGGGCGAGACCCTGCATGTCGGCACCCGTCCCTACACCATCACCAATATCCTCAGCGCCGAGTGCGTAGCAGGGGCGGGCGAACTGCCGTTCAAGGTCGGCGCGGGATATCCGGCACCCGTGGTGGACATGCGCGACGAAGCCGGCGGTTTCGCCACGCTGGATTACAGCGACGATGCGGGCAAGCCGCTGGTATTCGTCGGCGCCAGCGTCGAATTCAAGAGCCTCGCATGGAACAACCTGCGCCAGGGAATTCCGATCGCAGAAATCACGGCCAAGGCGCGCGCCTTCAACTGTCCGTCCTGTGCGGCGCCGCTGTCGATCCGCCATGAAAAGATAGTCAGCGTCGGCTGCCCCAGCTGCGGCGCCGTGATCGGCACCGAAAACGAAAACATACAGCTGCTGGGCCGGGTGTCGCTCGATCTCAAGGTGGAGCCGACGCTGCCGCTCGGAACGCGCGGCAAGCTGCGCGGCGAAGACGCGGAAGTCGTCGGTTTCATGCGCCGGCGCATGATGGTGGACAAGATGAATTACCGTTGGAGCGAGTACGTGCTCCTCGGAAAGGACGGCCGCCTGCTCTGGCTCACCGAATACCTGGGCCACTGGAACCTGGCGCGGGTGCTGCCGCGGGTGCCCGCCTTCATCGGCGCCAATTTCGTCGTCGACGGCCGGGAATACAAGCATTTCCAGAGCTACGCCGCCTATGTCGACTACGTCGTCGGCGAATTTCCATGGAAGGTGAAGGCGGACGAGGGCGCGCAGGTCAATGACTACGTGGCGCCGCCGCGCATGCTCTCGCGCGAAACCACGGACAGCGAAGTGACTTTTACCCTCGCCGAATATATCGACCGGGAGGAACTGCGGCAGGCGTTCAAACTCAACTCCGGGCTGCGCACGCCCGCGGGTATCTACGCCAATCAGCCGAATCCGCACGCGCCGAGCAACGCCAAGCTCTGGCGCTGGTTTTTCATCTTTCTGATTCTGGCCGCACTGGTGCACACTGTGATGCTGGTGCGCACGCCGGGTGCGTTGCTGAACCAATCGCTGGAATTCGTGCGCGGCGACGACAACGACCGGCTTACCGACGAGTTCCGGCTTCCCCGCCCGGTCGCGCGGCTCGAGGTCGGGCTCAAGACCGACATCAGCAATGACTGGGTCGGCCTGGATTTCACCCTGGTCAACACGGATACCGGCGAGGCCTGGGAGGCGAGCCGGGAACTCAGCCACTATGAGGGCATCGCCGAAGGCGTGGACGAGGACGGCAGGTGGACCGAGCACTGGACCGAAGGCTCGCGCACCGACATGGTGACCTTTGCCGATGTGCCGGCCGGAAAGTATGTCCTGTCGGGAGACGCCGAATTCGGCCCGACCACGCGGCTGGTGCGCACGCAGGTGAAGGTGGGGCAGTCGGCCCCGCGCTGGTCGTCGCTGCTGCTGCTCCTGCTGGGGCTGCTGCCGTTTCCGATTTACACGCTGCTGCGCTCGCGCAGTTTCGAGAAGAAACGCTGGACCGAAAGCGATCATCCGCCCGTAGACGAGAAGGAGGACGATGTGGATTCGGAAAACGACAACGAGTCGGACAATTGACATGCCGCGCTTCTATCTGATCTTCGGCATACTGGCGCTGAGTCTGTTTTCCTACGGGCAGTATCGCGGCGTGGGGTTGTTCGACGACGCAGTCGGCAAGCAGGCGCAGCGCTTGAGCCAGGTTGCCCGCAGTGCGAGCCACAAGTGATTCAAGGAGTTCATGAGGGGACAGCTTCCCTCGTATTGAAACAACGCTAAACAGGAGGTGCCGTCATGATGGATTTCTTCAAGCCGCAGGTGCTTTTCGATTCGCTGATGTATTCCATACTCGGCGTGGCCGTGTTCTGGGTTTCGTTCCTGATCATCGACAAGATCACGCCCTACCACCTGTGGAACGAGATCGTGGAGAAGAAGAACCAGCCGCTGGCGACGGTGGTCGCGGCGATGTGCCTGGGCATCGCCATCATCGTCGCCGCAGCGATCCACTGAGTGGAGGATCGCGTCGCCGCGGTGCCGGCCGCAGCCGAAGCACCGCGCCTGCAGTTCGCGCTGCTCGTCTCGGTCTTCATCGTCGCCGCCTGCGGGCTGGCCTACGAGCTGATCGCCGGCGCGCTGGCGAGTTACCTGCTCGGCGACTCGGTCACGCAGTTCTCCACCGTCATCGGAGCTTATCTCTTCGCGATGGGCGTAGGCTCCTGGCTCTCAAAATACATCCGGCGCGACCTGGTGGCGCGCTTTGTCCAGATCGAGATCGCCGTCGGCCTGCTCGGCGGTTTCGCCGCGGCGGGGTTGTTTCTCGCCTTCGCCGCCAACGCCGGGCCATTTCGCGTGCTGCTCTACGGCGCGGTGTTCGCGGTCGGCGTGCTGGTTGGGTTGGAAATCCCTCTGGTGATGCGCATCCTCAAGCATGAAGTCGAGTTCAGCGAACTGGTGTCGCGCGTGCTTGCCTTCGACTACCTCGGTGCGCTCGCCGTGTCCATCCTGTTTCCGCTGGTGCTCGCGCCCCACCTGGGCCTCGTGCGCACCGGCCTTCTGTTCGGTCTGCTCAATGTCCTCGTCGCACTGTGGGCCATGGTCCTGTTCCGCGAGCGCCTGGTCCGTCGCCGCGGCCTGCGTCTGGCCGGCATCGGCTCGGTCGGGCTCATCGTCGCCGGGCTTGCCGGCGCCGGTCAGGTCACCACCATCGCCGAAGGGTGGATCTACGCCGACGACATCGTGCATGCGGAGACCACGCCCTACCAGCGGCTGGTGGTGACGCGCTGGCGCGACGACATCCGCCTGTTCCTGAACCAGAACCTGCAGTTCTCCTCGCGCGACGAATACCGCTACCACGAGGCCCTGGTGCATCCAGGCCTCGCCGCTCTGCCCGGCGCGAAGCGCGTGCTGGTGCTCGGCGGCGGCGACGGACTGGCCGTGCGCGAGATTTTGAAATATCCGCAAGTGGAGTCGGTCACGCTGGTCGATCTCGACCCGGCGATGACGCACCTGTTCTCGACGGCGCCCCTGCTGACGCAAATGAATGCCGGCAGCCTGAAGTCGCCGCGGGTGAAAGTGGTGAACGCCGACGCGGCGCGCTGGCTCGAGGACAGCGCCGACACGTTCGATTTCGTCGTCGCCGATTTTCCCGACCCGACCAGCTATGCCATCGGCAAGCTGTATTCGACCGGGTTCTACCGCCTGCTGGAAAAGCATCTCGCGCCGCGCGGCCTCTTGGTGGTGCAGGCGACCTCGCCCTTCTACGCCCGCCGCTCCTTCTGGGCCGTGGTGGCGACACTCGAGCAGACGGGATTTCACGCCGCGCCGTATCATGCGCTGGTGCCGAGTTTCGGCGAGTGGGGGTTCATCCTTGCCGGTCGCGCGCCTTACGTACCGCCGGCGCAGTATCCCGTCGCCACGCGCTTCATCAATCCCGAAACCATGGCTACGCTGCTGCGTTTTCCTGCGGACATGGCGCGCGTTGAGGCGGAACCGAACCGCCTCAACGACCAGTCGCTGGTGCGCACCTTCGAAGCCGAGTGGCGCAACGTGCAGCGATGAAGCGCCGCGAATTCCTCACCGCCGCCGCCTGCGCGCCGCTCGCCGCCTGCGGCCCGCGCGGCGACCCGCCGTTGCCCCCGGGGGAATTGCAGGGCAGCGGGCTCGACCTCGGCCATCGCCTGAGCCGGCGCGAGTTCGCTGCGCCTTCCGAAGTTCGCCGCGTGCCGGTGCTGGTGATAGGCGCCGGCATCGCCGGACTCTCCGCCGGCTGGAAGCTGCAGGCCGCGGGCTTTGGCGACTTTCTCATTGCCGAAATGGAGCCCGAACCGGGTGGCAATTCACGCTACGGCGAGAACGCGGTATCCGCCTATCCTTACGGCGGCCACTATCTGCCGCTGCCGACGCGGGAGTCGACGGCGGTGCGCGAACTGCTCGCCGATCTGGGCGCATTGCAGGGCGACGCGCGCGCGGCCTCGCCGGTCTACGACGAACTGCTGCTCTGCCATACGCCGCAGGAACGGCTGTACAAGGACGGCATCTGGCAGGAAGGGCTCATGCCGCGCTCGGGCGTGGTCGCTGCCGAGCGCGCGCAGATGAAGCGCTTTCAGGAGCGCATGGCGGAACTCAAGGAAACACGGGACTCTTCGGGCCGCTACGCCTTCGCGCTGCCGCTGGCGTTGTCTTCGCGCGAACCGAAATGGCGCGACCTGGACCGCATCACCATGCGCGCCTGGCTGCTCGCCAACGGTTTCGATTCTCCGCACCTGCACTGGTATGTGAACTACGCCTGTCGCGACGACTACGGCACCGATTACAGCGCGACTTCGGCCTGGGCCGGGCTGCACTACTACGCCTGCCGCTCGGGCACGGCCGCGAACGCCGCCGCCGACACGGTGCTGACGGCGCCCTCTGGCAACGGCTGGATCGTCAAGGCCATGGCGCGGAAGCTG
>JAPLRD010000094.1 GCA_026399375.1 Pseudomonadota bacterium | reverse complement strand
TTGATCGAGGCCTCGATGTTCGAACCGGGCATGATCACCAGCCGCGACCGGTCGCAGCGCTACTATATGGAATTTGGCGGCCTGGAGTTCAACGAACTGACGCGCAACATCCAGGCGGGCGAGCCGTTGCGTCCCGGCGACGTGCGTCCGGCATTGCTGGTGCGCCGCGGTCAGTCAGTGATTCTGACGGTCAGCTCCTCGGGCGGGCTGCAGGTTACACTGCGCGCCGAAGCGCAGAATGACGCAAGGATGGGCGAGCAGGTTCAGCTCAAGAACCCTGAATCGGGGCGCACCCTGGGTGGTATCGTGACCGGCAAAGGCACGGCGCGCGGCATGTGAAGCGAGCGCCAATCTTGGGTGGTAACTATATGACACGAAACCAAAACGACTGTTCTGGAGCGGCCGCAGGCGGATCGCCTGGCGGGCCTTTGCCGGTTTTTTTTGATGCCTGCATTCAAGAAAGCTTTGCTCGTGTCGATCCATTCAATGTACTCCCGGAATTCCGGGTCCCAAATTTCCGCCACTGGACATACATATCATGACAAACGGCATATCGAATACCGGCCCGGTCGGCCCCAGTTACACGAAGCCGGTGAAAGCGCTGGTGGACGAGAGCAAGTCCAAGGCCACGTCCGCCGCGGAGGGCGACAAGATCGATTTCAGCGCGGAAGCCGCGCGTTTGATCGCGGAGCCCGGTTTCGACGCGGCCAAGGTGGCCACCATCAAACAGGCGATCAGTTCGGGCAATTACCCCTTGGATTCGAAACGGATTGCAGAGAGCTTCGTCGCCCTGGAAAAAATGATCGGTCACTCGGCCCCGCCCGATGCGGCTTCGGGTCGCTGAGCCTCGGGTCGCTGAGCATAGGGTAGCTGAGCGTTGAGCGCAGGGACTACGGGCAGCGGCCTGTCCGACGCGATTGCGGCCGGGTGCGAACAGGCGCGCCGGCTTGGCGGCCTGCTCGAGGAAGAGTTCACGGCGCTGAGCGCCCAGGACCTGCCGCGCTTCGAGAGCATGCAGGCAGCAAAAGAGGAAATCCTCGCGGCGCTGGCGCAACTGGTCCAGGGGCTCACCGCCGCGGGCGAGGCGGGCGTAGCGCCGTCGGAGAGCATGCCCGACACCGCGCAGTGGGAGCAGTTCCAGCAACTGATGTCCGACTGCCGCGACGCCCACCGGCGCAACGACATCCTGATCCGCACCAAGCTCGAGTCCATCCGGGCCGCATTGCGCATACTCCAGAACAGCGAAAATTCGTCCTCGGTCGAGGTGTATGACCGCATGGGCAAAATGTACGGCTACCGGCGCGGCCGCGGTTACGAAGACGCCTGAGCGTCCGCTCCCTGTTTTCTCTCATCACCGGGCACCATGCCGCGCAGCCAGTAGGCCCACGCCAGAATGACCGCGACCGCGGTGTAGAGCTGCTCCGGGATTTCCTGATCGACCTGAAGCTGTGCCAGCAGGCCCACCAGTTGCGGGTCTTCGGCAATGTAGACGCCGCGCTTGCGCGCCTCCTCGATGATGCGTTCGGCCAGATCGCCGCTGCCGCGGGCGCTGATCACCGGTGTTTCGCGCCGGCCGTATTCGAGCGCAATCGCCTGTTTGGAGGGTTTCATGCGTGCGTGCTCAGGCCTGAAAGTTGATGACACTGCCCGGCGGCGCGGCGTCGCGCTCCGGGTCGCGCCGCGCGCTGTTGTAGACCACGAACGATTTCATCCTGAGCCCGGCTTTCTCCAGTTCCTGGCCGAGCGCGTGCGAGGCCTTGCCCGCCGCTGCGGCCACCTCGGGCAGCAGCGCCCACATCGTCAGGTCGATCTGCGTTTTCGCGGTGATCGCCGTCTTGAGCCAGACCTCGCCGAGCACGTCGTTGCGCGAGTGGACGTTGACCGTGTAGGGCGGATCCGGTTGTTCGGGGCTGGGCGCCGGCCGGAAGAACATCAGGCGCACCGGGTTGGCGTCCACGAACGGGATCACCAGGTTGAGCATCAGGTCGCCCTGCGTCTGCGCCTGCACCGCCTGCAGCTGCGACGATTCGATGTCCTCGATCGCGCGCTCCACCGTGTCCGTTATCGCGGGATTGCCGGCGGTTGTCTTAAGCAGGCGCCGCAGCAGTTGTTTGATGTCGTATTCCTGCGGCAGTTTGCCGCTGGCGAGCGCGGATTCGGCAAAGAGGCCCGAGTCCGCCACGGCCCCGCGCAGCGAGTCGGGCGTGAGGCGCGCCATCGAGGGGCGGGCCTTGCGAAACAAGGCCGCGAGTTCGGGCACGTTGGCCGCGGCGAGCGCGCCGGCCATCAGCCCGCCCGAGAAGAGCTGCGTCAGCGCCGGCGATGCCAGCGGATGCACCAGCATCGACAATATGGTGGAGGGCAGGACTGGTGCGGGCGCGTTCAGTGCCGCGGCCGCAGCGGCGGGGGCGGCGGTCGGGGCCGCGGCCGGAAGAACCTGCACCTGCTGCAGCAGCAGGCCGTTGGGCGATTCGATGACCCGGAACGTGGGCGTGTCGCCCGCGACGAGGCCGCGTCCGGGCGGCAATTCGATCGGCAGCCCCTTCAGCACGAGCTTCAGCGCACTGCCGTCGGCTTCGACCGTGCCTTTGACCACCTCGCCGTCGCGCAGCCCCAGGTCCCTGGCCACCGGCTCGGACACGCGCAAAGGGTTGGCGTCCATGACGGGCAGGACGGGCTTTGCGGCAGTCGTGATCTGGTCTAACCCCAACACGCGCGACCCTCCGGGAATGGCGCCCCCGAGTATGTCCGCGGCGGCGCCTCGAGTAAAGCCGTGCAATGCATCCTCCGCCGGCAGATCGCCGCTCTGCGGCGAAAACATCTGCGCTGCCCGGGCGGCATTGAATCCCCGGTCCGGCGCCAGCCTGGAGGCGAGATCCTCACCGGAGACCGTCATCAACGGCGAGAACGCGCTGGGGCGCGCGTCCCCGGCGGGTATCGCTTCGGCCGAGGCCGGCGAGCTCGCGGGCGCGACCGGAGCCGCCTGATCGAACCTGACGCGGCTCCCGGCCAAAGACGCGCGTGCCGTCGCGACGCCGTCCGCCGCTTGCGCCGTCGTCGGGTCGGATGGCGGCGCGTTCGCGCCGGATGATTGCGGCGATGTGCTCCATGCCGCCGGGCGCGAGATCCGCTCTCCAGCCGGTGCTCGGCCCGGAGTGGACGCGCGCTGCAGCAGGCTCGGCGGAAAGGACGACGCCGCGCCGATAACCGCGGGAGGCGCTCGCTGCGCTTGCATCGGCACGCTCGCGGGCGGAGCGGACGGCGTTGATGGCGCCGATGGCGCAGTTGCCGCCGGCTGCGTGCCGGGGAGCGACGCGCCTGTTGCTGTCACCGTGCCTCCCGCTGTCGCGGGCGCCGTGCCTGTTGCGACTCCTGCTCCTGCTCCCGGCATGGCTCCTGCTGAGGCTCCCGCTGGGCCTCCTACGGTCACGGTGGTCGTCGTGCCCGGCGTTGCCGCCGCTGCGGACCCTGTCGCCGCGGTCGCCGCAGCCGCTTTCGGCGCAGCGCCCGCGCCGGGCGCTGTGTCCGCGGGAATTGTCGGGTCCGTCCTCAATATCCAGCCGCCGGGGGTGGCCGATGCGCGCAGCCGCAGCACATCTCCTGCTGCGGCGCCGCTGTTGGCTGGAAGGGCGAGCGTGAACTTGCCCAATGCGAGCGTCAGCGCGCCCTTGCGCGAGGTGACCGTGCCGGCGACCGTAGCGCCGGAAACGAGGCCGAGTTTGTGCGCCGCCGTCGCCGACAGCCGCAACGCGAGCTGCGGCGAGGCGTCCGCCCCGGTCGTTCCGGTCGTCCCAGTCGTCCCGCTCGTATTTGGCGCGGAGGCGTTCTTGGCGCCGCCGATCGGCGCCGTCATGCGGGCGGCGGCACTGCCGCCTGCGTATTGGCTTTGTGCAGGATGCAGCACGGACGCGAGGCGCTGCGCCCCATGCTAAGGAAGGCGCACCCATCCTTTTCTGGGGTCGGCTGCCGCGTCGGCGCGCGCGCCGTCGGTGCCTTCACATTCCACGCAAACCGCGGCCACCGCGGGAATGAAGCGGCGAAAATCCCCCATCGTCGGCAGTTGCAGCACCGACCCGACGATCAGGCTCTCGGGCTTGCCGTTCTTGAACGCAGCAGGATTCTTCTGGATCATCGCGTCGCGCAGGATCTCCGGTTTGAACGGGAGATTGCCCAAGCTGCGCGCGATGAGCTTTTGCAGCGGTTCGCCTTTCTTCGCCACCGCGGTGCCGGCGGGGTCCGGCGCGGCGACGGGCGCTCGCGCTTCCTTGCGCGGCGCCGGTGTCGCAAGGGCAGCGGAAGGGGGCGTTGCGGCGGCCGCGTCGGCCGCGCGCGCGACCTGCGTTGCGCCCAGCAGCAGCGCCGAACCGGCAATCAGGATGAACGTCTTGGCAACAGAGAGGGAAGACAGTCTTGTGTTCACGTCGGCTTTCCTGTTAGCGCCGCGGCGCAGCGGCAGAGTTGAAACGACAAAACGCGCGATGCCGATTGAGCGACGCAACGCGCGTGCATTCTTGGCTGCGTGCGCATGGGGAGTTGCGTACCGATGCGCCCAGGCTTCACAGCGGCATCGCGACCAGATCGCTCAGCCGGCCGAGGGGGGCAGGGCCCGCAACGCGTTTGGCCACCGCACGGTCCGTCGCCGTGGAGTGCACTTCGAACAGCGCGGCGCGATCGAGCGCGCCCGCCTCCAGCATGTTGGAGGGGACGCGGGTGCGATCGACCAGCAGCAAGTGGTCCCCGACGCGCACGCCGCTGCGGCTGCCGGCGTGCACGGTGATA
>JAPLRD010000073.1 GCA_026399375.1 Pseudomonadota bacterium | reverse complement strand
GGTGGGGCAGCACCGGCACCTGGCGCATGCGTACGCCGGTGGCGTGCTGGATGGCGCCGAGTATCGCCGGCGCGGTCGGTATCAACCCGGGTTCCCCTACGCCCTTGGCGCCCGAGGGCCCCAGCGGCTCCGCGTCCTCGATCAGGATGCACTTCATGTTCGGAACGTCGCCTATGGTCGGGATCAGGTAATCGTGCAGGTTCTCGGTCCTGCCCGGCAGGTATTCTTCCATCAGCGCCAGGCCCAGGCCCTGAATGGTGCCGCCCTGGATTTGCCCCTCGACCTGGATCGGATTGATCGCCTTGCCCACGTCGTGTGCAGCGACGATGTCCAGCACCTTCACCGTGCCCAGTTCGCAATCGACTTCGACCACGGCCAACTGCGCGGCGAATGCATAGGTGGCGTAGGGCACGCCCTGGCCGTCGGCGTCCTGCGGGCTTGTCGGCGGATCGAAATAGCCTTCCCCGCGCAGCACGTCTGCGCCGAAGCGCGCAGGCAACGGGGAAAGATCGCAATGATGTTCACCCTGTGCGTCGCGCGCGCTCACCACGCTGCCGTGTAATTCGAGTTTGGCGTCGCTTGCCGCCCCGGTCAGTTCGATCAGTTTGCGGCGCAGGTCCCGGCCTGCGAGTTCGGCCGCCTTGCCCGAGACGAAGGTCTGGCGCGAAGCGGAGGTCTTGCCTGCGTCCGCGGTGAGGTCGGTGTCGCCCATGACGATGCGGAACTGCCCCATGGGCAGGCCCAGCGCGTCGGCGGCGATCTGGGTGAGGATGGTGTTCGAGCCCTGGCCGATGTCGACGGCGCCGTTGTACAGCGTCAACTCGCCCTTGGCCGAGAGGCCGATGCGCATGGTCGACGGATTGGACAAGGCGGTGTTGCCTATGCCATACCACATGCAGCCCAGGCCCGCGCCGCGGCGTTTGCCCTTCACCTTGCGATTGAATTCGGCGCAGTCCGCCAATGCTTTGTCCCAGTCCGGTTTCAATGCGTCCAGGCGCCCTGTGGCACGCCGAAGCCGCGGAAGGCGCCGGAAGGATGACAGTGGGTGAAATAGGCGCGGCCGCGCGCCGTGATGTTGGGCACGAGGTAGGGGCCGCTGGCGTGGATGGGCACGCGCGTGGCCACGGTCGGACCCCAGCTCGCGTAGGCGCCGGTGTCGAAATCGGCCTCGGTTTCGGTCGCGACGAGCCTTCCGTCGGTCGCACAGCCAGATTTGATGCGGATCTTCGAGGGGTGGCGCTTGGTGGTCGAGGCCATGCTCTCCGGCCGCGTGTAGACGCAGGCGACGCGCTTCTTCAACAGCCAGGCCGCGAGGCCGATCAGCGGCTGCACCGACATGTCGAGCTTGCCGCCGAAGCCGCCGCCGCAGGCGGTGGGCACGATGCGGATCTGGTCCTGCTTCAGTTTCATCACCACAGCCATTTCGTCGCGGTCCATGTACGGCGTCTGCGTGGTGACGTGGATTTCGAGGCGGTCGCCGATGCGCTCGGCCCAGCCCGCCTCGGGTTCGATGTAGGCGTGCTCGACGAAACCCGTTTCGAAATGTGCTTCGGCGATGGCGGCGCAGCCGGCGAACGCTGCTGCAGCGTCGCCTTTCTTGACGCGGCCGTCGAGCAGGATGTTGTCCGGCTTGCCTGGCTGCACCAGCGGCGCGTTCGGCGCCGCCGCAGCGGCGATGCCCATGACCGGCGTCAATGGCGTATAGCGGATCGGAAACTCGTCTTCCCGCACGGCCTCGATCGCCACGCGCGTGCCGACGAGCGCCAGCACCGCTTCGCCGCGAAAGCGCGTTACGCCGTCCGCCAGCACCGGCTGGTCCTTGATGTGCGGATAGATGCCGAAGCCGTTGCTGGGCACGTCGCGCGCGCAGAGCACCCGCGCTATGCCCGGGTGCGCGGCGGTGAAAGCGGCGAGATCGCCCAGTTCGAAGGCGGCATGATGGTGCGGAGAGCGCAGCACGCGCAGCCACAGCGCGTCGGCGGGGATGACATCGGCGCCGTAATGTTCGCGGCCGGTGAGCTTGGCGACGCCGTCCACCTTGGGCGTGCGCGCGCCGACTGCGCTGCCGGCTGCGGGCGGCGGCGCGAGTCCGGACTTGGACACGTCGAGCACGGCTTCGATGATTTTCTGGTATCCGGTGCAGCGGCACAGCACGCCGCCCAGGGCGTCCTTTACCTGGTCTGCGCTGGGTTGTGCGTTGCGCGACAGGAGATCGGTCGCCGCCATCAGCATGCCCGGCGTGCAGATGCCGCACTGCGCCGCGCCGTGCTTGTGAAAAGCGCGCTGCAACGCGGAAAGGGCTTCGTCTGCCGTCAGGCCTTCGACCGTCGTTACCGAACGGCCGCTGGCCTGCGCCACCGCAGTGAGGCAGGAGCACACCTGCCTGCCGTCGATCAATACCGTGCAGGCGCCGCAGTCGCCCGCATTGCACCCGACCTTGGTGCCGGTCAGGCCGAGATCATCGCGCAATACATCGGAAAGCCGTTTCGCCGGATCGCCCGCATATTCGTAGGTGCGGCCGTTGACTTGCAGACTCAATGCCATGCCCTGGTCCTGCTTCATGCTTGTGCTCCGAGGTGATTCAGCGCCCGGCGCGCCAGGGTCAATGCGGCTTCCAGCCGATACGCGCCGCTCGCGCGCACATCGTCGATCGGGGAGAGCGCTGCCAGATGCTCGGCGCGCAGCCATGCGCCCAGGGCAGCATCGCAGGGTTTGCCGATGAGAGCCGCTTCAGCGAGCGGCAGGCGCTGCGCCACGGGCGAACAGGAGCCTACGGCTATGCGCGCCGCACGCACATGCCCGGCTTCCGTTTCCAGCGTCGCTGCAACCATGGCGATGGAGACGACGAGATACTCACGTGCGCCGAGCTTGAGAAAGTGGCTGCGTGCCGAATGCATGGTTTTTGGAACGAGGATGGCGGTCAGAAGCTGGCCCGGTCGAAGCGCGGTCTTGCGGTTGCCGAGGATGAAATCGGCAAGCGCCATGCTGCGGCTGCCGGCCGAGTCGGCGATTTCGACGCGCGCATCGAGTGCCAGCAACGGTGGCACGCCGTCGGCGGCGGGCGAGGCGTTGCACAGGTTCCCGCCTAAGGTGCCCGCGTTCTGGATCTGCATGCCGCCGACTTCGTGCGCGGCGGCCTTCAAACCGTCGAAAAGAGGCGGCAGATCTGCGGCGATCAGTTCGCTCCAGGTGCAGGTGGCGCCGATGAGCCATTGATCGCCGTCTTCGCGCACGCCGCGCAAGTCCGCTATGGCGCTGATGTCGAGGATGTCGTCGTCGACCGGTTTGCCGACTCGGGCGGGATAGTAGTCGGTGCCGCCCGCGAGCACAGCGAGCTTGGCATTTGCAAGCGCCGCCAGTGCTTCGCCTAGGCCGGCTGGGCGCAGGTACGTGGACACGGGAAAACTCCGATTGATTTCGAAGCTAATTTATCACATCGGGCGAGCGCGAAGCGGCATGCGGATGGGCGTGTGCCGCGAAATGCATCCCGCGGCGGTTTCAGTCACGTTCAGTATTTCGCCTTGATGCGCAGGAGTTCTTCCTTGGTGATCGCATCGGGCTTTTTCAGCGTCCACGCGTCCGTGCCCACCCACTGCTTGAACAGCGCGAGGTTCCTCTGCCGCTCCTCTTCGCTGTTGCCGAGATTGACATACATATTCCCCGGCTTTTTGTCCGCCGTGCTCTTGCCGTCATCCAGCCGGCGCATGAGCGCGCCGGTATCCGGCCAGGCGACGAAGCTGAGCAGGGCGGTGTAGCTGTCCATGCGCGGTCCCTGCGACAGTGCCGCGAATTTTTCCTTGTTTTCGTCGAATACCGCACCCTCTGGAGAGGCGGCGCCGTGGCACGTCGAGCAACGCGCTTCCCAAAGCGGGCGAATGTGCTTGCGGTATGTGACATCCTGCGCGTAAGCGCCGGCGGAAAGCAAAAAAATCAGAACCAGGGCGGTGGCGTGTCTGATCATGAAACGGATCACTCCTTCGTGCACATGCATCGTGTATGGGAATCTGCGGACCGGGATCGCCGATCGGTCATTTGCACTGGAATTTAGCACGAATGGCCCGGAGTCTTGTTGCGGAACAGCGCAAGGTATGCAGACTGGCGCGACGCGGCGTCGCGTCCGAGGGTGCAGTAGTGCGCATGGGGCGTAAGCAGTGGGTCGCCTCGACCCAACGCATTCGCGTGGAAGCTCGACCACCGGTACTGCTCCGGCCGCGCGACCACCCCGGCGCGCACCGGATTGAGTTCGATGTAGCGCATGCATGAAAGCAGGTAGCGCCCGAAATGGACCGGAAAGGCCTCGAAGCGATCCTCCCACAGCGCAGCGTCGCGATGATGGATCGCCTCCGCGTAGTGTGCGTAATGCTCCGACGCGGAGCGCATCAGGCTTGCGACGCCACCCTCGCGCGAGGGTGTCAGGAGCAGGTGCACATGGTTGCCCATCAGTACATAGGCATGCAATGAGCAGGCGAGGCCGGCAGCGTAGTTGCCGAGCGAGCGCAGGTACGCCTCGCAGTCCTCGTCGGAGTAGAAGCACGCCGATCTCAGGCGGCCGCGCTGGATCACATGCAGCGGGTGGCCGGGAATCTCGGGACAAGCAGGTCGTCGCATCCGGAAGGGCTCGCGGTTTCACTGAGGAAACAACGGTCGGGGGTTTCGGCGAGTTGACAGTGCGATGCTTGCGCCCAAAGGTCAATCGACCTGGAATGCATTAGCAGCGGGGGGAGCCGGGCATATACAAGAACTCAGTCGTCTTGCACAAACCCGATTCTGCGTTTCTTCGCGGGCTCGGGCGGGGCCATAAGCTGGCGGATGGCCTCCAGGATGCCGGTGACCGCCTGGTCGTGTGTGGCGAGCTTGCGCTCCAGGCGCGATTCCAGCTCATCGAGCCGACTGGCGAGTTCCTTGTGTGTGAGGAGCGTGTCCCGCAACTGCACAAATGCGCGCACGACGTAGACTGAGACTTCGGTGGCACGGGGGCTGTTGAGCACCATGGCAGCCATGATGGCGCCGTGTTCGGTGAAGGCGAGTGGCAGTTTCCTCGTGCCACCCCAGCTTGATGTCGCAAATTGCGACTTCAAGGTGGCGAACTCGGCGGGGGAGGTCTGAAAAATAAAATCTTCCGGAAAGCGCTCTGCGTTGCGGCGCACTTGCTCATTGAGTCGCCGTGTCTGGACGCCGTAAAGCGCGGCAAGGTCGGCATCGATCATGACCTTCTGGCCGCGGATAACGAGGACTTGCCGGGCGATGCGCGCGGTGACGACGAGTGCCGCGGCTTCGGTCTTCTTTGTGATGCTTCGGTTTTTCATTCTGGGAACAACGGCCCGGGTGCCAGGCAAGTTGACATCGCGATACTAGTGAACGCTTGGCGATCGGTCTGAAAGCCAATAGCAGCGCGGAGTTTCAGACAGTATGAACGCACATGGCAACTAATGGATGTAGGCACGCCTGCTGGTTGAGGTCGCAATTTGCGACCTCAAAGCGATGAGTTAGTGAAAATCCCTCGACCGCGTCCCCAGCCGGCCGAGCAACTCGCTATGGTCGGCCAGGCGCCTGACGATCACGTGTACCACTTCGCCTTCGCGCTCGACCGAGCCGTAGACCGCCATCAACCGCGCCGAGAGCAGTTCGCGCCGCTGCCGTTCGCCCAGGTCGCGCCAGACGATGACGTTGACGCAGCCGGTCTCGTCTTCCAGCGTGACGAACACTACGCCCGAAGCGGTGTCGGGGCGCTGCCTGCCGATGACGATCCCGGCCGTGCGCACGCTGCTGCCGTGCGGCAGGCGGCGGACTTCCTCGGCGGTGGCGAGCCGCATGCGCGCAAGGCGCGCGCGCAGCAGCGCCAGTGGATGCCGGCCCAAGGTGAGTCCGAGGCTGCGGTAATCGGCGACCAGGCCGTCGCCTTCGCTCGGCGCGTGCAATCGCGGATCGGTTTCGTCGACGGCCGCTCCGGATAACAGGTGCTGCGCGGTGTCCACGCCCGCGACCTGCCAGTAGGCGAGCCGCCGGTGGCCGGCGATGGATTCGAGCGCGCCGCTCGCCGCGAGGCACTTGAGTTCGTGCTTGTCGAGCCGCGCGCGGCGCATCAGCTCGTCGACCGTGGCGAATCCGCCATGGGCGCGCGCCCCGACGATGCGCAGGGCGCCGGCCTCGGACAGGCCTTTCACCATGAGTAGGCCGAGGCGCACGGCCGGCGCGCCATCCGCAGCCGGCTCCAGCGCGCACTCCCAGCCGCTCGCGAGCACGCCCACCGGACGGACTTCGACGCCGTGGCGGCGCGCATCCTGCACCAGCTGCGCCGGCGCATAAAAACCCATCGGCTGGCTGTTCAGGAGCGCGGCGAGGAAGGCGGCGGGATGGTGGCGCTTCAACCAGGCGGAGACATAGACCAGCAGGGCGAAGCTGGCCGAATGCGATTCGGGAAAACCATATTCGCCGAAGCCGAGGATCTGCTGGTAGATGCGCTCGGCGAATTCCCGCGCATAGCCGCGCTCGCGCATGCCGCGGACGAGCCGCTCCTGGAAATGCTCCATGCCCCCCTCGCGCTTCCACGCCGCCATCGAGCGGCGCAGATGATCCGATTCGCCGGCGGAAAAACCCGCCGCCACCACGGCGAGTTGCATGACCTGTTCCTGAAAAATCGGCACCCCGAGCGTGCGCTCGAGCACGCCGCGCACCGCCTCGCTCGG
>JAPLRD010000267.1 GCA_026399375.1 Pseudomonadota bacterium | reverse complement strand
GGGGGCGCGACGCCAGTCCCAGGCCCGCGCAAGGCGCAGTTCGACGCCGAGCTGGCGCTGCCAGGCGTCGATATCGGGCGCCGCATTCGATTCCGCGTCGCCCTTCGCCGCCGCCAATTGCAACGCAATGGTTTTCGGCGCTTCGATCCGTGCTTTCGCTTCGTCCAGCATCAGGCGCAAGGACATCGGCGGGGTTTCACGGTCGCCGCAATCGGTCGCGGCGCCTTCCACCTCGCCCGTGCGCACGAAGCCTTCGCGGCCGTCCCAGGCGAGACTCCATTCTCCCGCGGCCAGAGGCAGCATCAGCGTTTCGCAGTGCACTTCGTATTCGCCGATTCCCGCCGCTTCGAGCGCGTCGTGCCAGGCTTTCAGTCCCTGCCGGTCGGCCACCGCCAGCACGTCCGAATCGGCGACCGATCCGAGCCAGCTCACCTGATTGGCGTCGGGGTCGCCCAGGGTCTCCTCCTCGACCGCGAAAGCGAGCACCGATCCGGTATGGCGTTTTGCCGATTGCGGCAATTTCGCGCGCGTGATCAGCACCTCCGTGGCCGGAAGCACCAGTTGCACGCGCTCCGCGCGCTGGGGCAGTTGCGCGAGGAGGCCTTGTCCCGTTACCGGTTCGCGCCCTTCGCTGACCAGCGACCACTGGCACTGCTGCGGCGCGTCGTGCAGGGAACCGTAGATTCGAAGCAAGCTCATATGAAAACTCTGGTTAGAATGTTAATTTCGGTCGGTCAAAGGTACTTGCGCCACACGACCGCGGGCCAGTTGTTGCCGCTGGTCACGCGCGAGAGCAGCGCCCGCCCGCGCGCCTGCGCGCCGCCGATGGTCACGCGCAGGCTCGCCACGAAGTAGTCGCTGCTCACGCTGATGCTGTCTGCCGCCACCACTGCGTCCCGCGGCAGCCGTTTGGTGAAGTCGCCGGTGTCGCGAAAATATGCCCGGTCGCGCTGCGCCACCAGCGCCTGCGCGTTGCCGAAGTCCAGGCCGTCGATCACGGCAGCGAGCACTTCGGCTGAAGCTGTATTCACGTTCACTGAGGTGGTCCCCGGAAGTGCAGTCACATAAGGCCGCAGGCGGGCGCGCACGCTGTCGTCGAAACCGGCGACCAGGGCAAGCTCGGCCACGTCGATCAGGGGCCTGTTGGCGGTGAGATACGGCGGATCCAGTGCGAGATAGTACGCGTCTTCGGCGCCGCCCTGCGGCTGCGGCTGGCCGTCGGTGTCTATCCAGTCGGCCAGCGTGTAGGCGAGCGGCGTCGGCAATCCGAGTATCGACAGCAGGCGCCGGAAACGCTCGAGTTGCGCCGGGTTGATCTTTCCGTCCGACACCAGGTTGTTGACGTTGAACGCGCCCTGCTGGTCCTCTATCTGGCCCAGCAGCTCGCCGTTTTCCACCGGCATCGCCGGCAGGCGCAGGGCCCAGGGCTCGCCCAGATGGTCTACATTGCTCAAGCGCTTGTCGTCGCTCAGCACCGCCCGGGCCCAGTCGGCGCCGGCCTGCAGCACCGCCCGCGCTTGTATGTGTTCGGCGGTGAGCTCGAGCTGGCGCGCCCAGGTGCTTTGCGACACCATTATCGCCGTCGCCACCATCGTCGCCATGGCGACCACGCTGATCGCGAGCACAATGGCGACGCCCCGCTGCGTCGCTCTCACGGCGGACGTCCTCATGACTGCAGCGCGAACACGCGCACGATCTCTTCGCTCGAGGCGAGCACGATGCGCAGGCGCACCGCCTGCGGAATCGGCGGGTCGGTCGCCGCCGAAGGCCAGACATTGACCCACAGCAGCGTCGGACTGAGGTATTGCAGCTCGAATGTCTTCACGCCGGCGAGCACCGGGTAGCGCTCGGGCTGCGTGTTCGGCGCGATATCTAGCCCCGGCCACAGCCACAGTTCGATTTCATTCTTTTCGTTCAGCCGGTACGCGATCCGGCGCGCGGTATCGACGCCGTCGGTCGCGGCAAAGCGGCTGAATTCGAGGCGCGTCTGATCCAGCGTGACCGCCTCGCCGCGCCATGCGGGTGCGGTGCCGGGCGGGCTGCCGATCGCGGTACCGGTGGTCGTGCCCGTGGTGGTGGCCGTGGCAGTGCCGGCGCCGATGGTGCCTCCGATGGCGGCGTCGGAGCTGGCTGTGCGCACCGGCCGGGGCGCCGCGAGCTGCACGTCGCGCTCGAAGCGGGCGAAGAACGCGGACACGCGGCGCCACTTGTCCGTTTCGTTGCGGGTGTGTTCACGCGCGTCGAGCACGGCGCTCAAGCCGCGGTAGGACATGAGCGCGAGCAGCGACAGGATCAGCAGCGCGCTCAGGACCTCGATCAGGGTGAATCCCCGTGCTCGGGCGGGAAAAATGACGGGCTCGTGCTTCATCTGCCCGATCCCGGCGAATTGACGACGAACCCGGCGAGGTGCGCCAGCGAATGCGATTCTTCGGCACCAGCGTACACGCGCACGTCGACGCGGCGAAACGCCGGATTGGGCGTGGCGATGACCTCCTCGCGCCACGCGAAATCCATGCCGCCCTGGCGTCCGGTGCCACGCTGTATCCCCAGAGGCAGCCAGTCGCGGCACGCGCGATGCTCGGCCAGCAGGTTTTCCGCGACCCAGCCGGCCAGAAGACGGGAGCGCAATTCGCCCACGTTGTTCGTTCCCTGTCCCGCTGCGCGCAGGGCAGCGAGGAGCGCGATCGCGATGATGGCCAATGCGACCAGAACCTCGACCAGGGTAAAACCCGCGCGTCTGTTACCGGACCGGTTTGACATTGGTGTTTCCAAGGCCCTGGACGGTGCGCACGTCCCCGACCGGCGACCCCGTGACCGCATAGTGTTCGGTGCCCAGGGACAGCGCGATGTTGAACGCCAGCGACGAGCCCTGGGGCGCGAACTCCAGGCGCATCGCGCCTTGCGGGCGCATGTTCTCGACGCGAAACGCGGCAACCGCGACACCCTGAGGCAGCGATCGCGCCCGCAGCAGTTCGCTGTCGCGGATTTCGGCCCAGTTGAGGTCGTCACCCGCGCGCCAGAAACGGTAGCCCGACGCGTCGGCGCTCCAGGCGATGGACTTGCCGGTGAGCTGCGCTTCGGAGGAGGCGAAATCCAGGAGTTGCGCCAGCCGTTCCGCCTCAAGGCGAAGCACGGCGCGATCGTCCGGCCGGGTGATGGCGCTGACCAGGCCGACGAACAGGCCCATGATCATCAATACGACCAGCATCTCGATGAGGGTGAAGCCGCGCCACCGTTCAACTCCCCCAAAGCGGATCGCGGTCACGCGCATCTTGCGACGAAATGTCAGAGATTCCAGGAGCCGACATCGGCATCGTTGCCTTCGCCGCCGGGCGCGCCGTCGGCGCCGTAGCTGAACACGTCGATCTCGCCCTTTACCCCGGGATTCAGGTATTGGTACATCCCGCCCCAGGGGTCCTTGGGCAGGCGCTCGATGTAGCCGCCTGGTTTCCAGTTGAGCGGGATCGGGGCCGTGGCCGGTTTGGTGAGCAGCGACTGCAGCCCCTGCTCGGTCGTCGGGTAGCGCTGGTTGTCGAGGCGGTAGAGTTTGAGCGCCTGCATCAGGCTCGCAATGTCCTGTTTCGCGGCGATGACCCGCGCCTCGTCCGGGCGGCTGATGATTTTCGGCACCACCAGCGCGGCGAGTATGCCTAAAATGACCACGACCACCATCACTTCGAGCAAAGTAAAACCACCTTGCCCGCGATCCCGGATCAGCATCGACTCGCCTTTCTTGTCAATTGATTTGACCGCGCGCCGGAAACAACTGCGCCTCGAAAACAACAGTTTATATTATATAATGCTTCACCACGCATCTGGTCGATTACTGCGCCCGACCCGCACCTTTTTCAGCGCGCGAATGACGAAAACCAAGCATGCAGGCAAACCCGCTAGGACGATCAAGCCTTGCGCAAACGGCCGTGGTGTCGTTGTTGACGCTCGCTGCCGTGGCCGCCTGCGGCCTGGCGCTCGCCTACTGGACCTGGACCTGGTTCGCTCCCCGCCCTGAGCCGCGGGCCGAGGTCGTCGCAGCCGAGACCGGCGGCAGCAGCGACTTCACCGCACGCCTGATGGCGTTCGGATTGACCAACGCACTCGGACAACAGGTCGTTGTCGATAACCGCGGTGGTCACGGCATC
>JAPLRD010000008.1 GCA_026399375.1 Pseudomonadota bacterium | reverse complement strand
GCGCCGTTGAGGGCGGCAATCGGCTACGGGCTACGCCCTTCGCCGCTTCCCGCCCTCAACAGAAAAAGCGGACAATTCATGTGCTACAGAACCGGACAGGTCTAAAAACCCGCGAGAGCCGCAGGCCCGCGCCTGCGGCTTTCGAATCGATCTTCGAGTAAAATAGCGCCGCCCCAGCCACCGGAATTCCCATGCGCGTTTCGCAATTTTTCCTCTCCACCCTCAGGGAAGCCCCCGCCGACGCGGAAATCGTCAGCCACAAGCTGATGCTGCGCGCTGGGCTGATCCGGCGCCTGGCCGGCGGCATCTACACCTGGATGCCGATCGGCCTGCGCATCGTGCGCAAGGTCGAGGCGATCGTGCGCGAAGAAATGGACCGCGCCGGGGCGATCGAGCTGTCGATGCCGGTGGTGCAGCCGGCGGAACTCTGGCAGGAATCCGGCCGCTGGGAAAAATACGGGCCGGAGCTGCTGCGCTTCAAGGACCGGCACCAGCGCGACTTCCTCATGCAGCCGACTTCCGAAGAGGTGGTCACCGATCTCGCGCGAGCCGAGCTTAGGAGTTACAAACAGCTGCCGGTGCATTTTTATCAGATCCAGACCAAGTTCCGCGACGAGCGCCGGCCGCGCTTCGGCATCATGCGCGGGCGTGAATTCACGATGAAGGACGGCTACTCGTTTCACGCCGACCACGCCGACCTGCAGCGCGAGTACGGAAACATGTACGACACCTACACGCGCATTTTCGAGCGCCTGGGGCTCAAGTTCCGCGCCGTGGCCGCGGACACGGGCTCCATCGGCGGCACCGGCTCGCACGAGTTTCACGTGCTCGCGGACTCGGGCGAGGACGCGATCGCCTATTGTCCCCAGTCCGGCTATGCCGCCAACGTGGAGCTGGCCGAAGCGATGGCCCCCGCGGCCGCGCGGGCCGCACCCGCCGCAGTCATGCGCAAGGTGCCGACGCCGGGCATGACGCGCTGCGAGGACGTCGCCGTCCTGCTCGTCGCACCGCTCGCGCTCACGGTCAAGGCGATCGCCGTAATGCACGAGGCGGAATTCATCCTGCTGCTCGTGCGCGGCGATCACAGCCTGAACGAGATCAAGACGCAGAAGCTGCCGGGCATGGATCCGTTTCGCTTCGCCACCGACGCCGAGGTCGAGCTGCACCTGGGATGCAAGCCGGGCTATATCGGGCCGGTCGGCGCCAGGGCGCAGATCAAGGTCATCGCCGACCGCGAGGTCGCGGCGATGTCCGATTTCATCTGCGGCGCAAACGAAGAGGGCTTTCACCTCGCCGGCGTCAATTTCGGGCGCGACCTGCCCGGGCCGGCGCTGGTGGCCGACATCCGCAACGTCGTCGCGGGCGACGCCAGCCCCGACGGCAAGGGACCGCTCGAGCTCTGCCGCGGCATCGAAGTCGGCCACATCTTCCAGCTGCGCACCAAGTACTCGGAAGCGATGAAAGCGGTGTTCCTGGACGAGTCGGGCAAGTCGCGCGCGTTTGAGATGGGATGCTACGGCATCGGCGTGACGCGCATCGTCGGCGCCGCCATCGAGCAGAACCACGACGCGCGCGGCATCGTCTTCCCGCAGCCGATCGCGCCGTTCCAGCTGGCGCTGGTGCCCATCGGCTACAAGAAAAGCGCGCAGGTGCGCGAGACCTGCGACAAGTTGTACGGTGAGCTCACAGCCGCCGGCATCGAGGTGCTGTTCGACGACCGCGACGAGCGGCCCGGCGTGATGTTTGCCGACATGGAGCTGATCGGCATCCCGCACCGCGTGGTCGTGGGCGAACGCGGGCTGAAAGAGGGCAAGCTCGAATACCAGGGCCGCTGCGACCCGGCGTCGACCCCTGTCGCCATGGGCGAGCTGCTGGCGTTTGTCAAAGCGAGGATATGCGGGCAATAGTGCGGTGGGCACCTTGGGCACGTTGGGCGCTGTACCTTGCGTTCCTGCATGCACCCGGCGCCGCGCATGCCGGCGCACAGGTGTACGAGCCGCTGGCCGCGAGCGTGCAGGCGGCCATGTCCAAGGCCGTCAGCGACCACGCGCCGCGGAAGTCGGCATTCAAGTCCAAGCTGGATGAGGTCGAGTGGCTGACCGCCATGTCGCGCCGGCTGGATACGCGCATCCGCGACCACAGGGAACGCATGCGCCTCCTGAAGTCGGTGCATTACGAGGCCACGCGCGCGGGCCTCGACCCGCAGATGGTGCTGGGCCTGATCCAGGTCGAGAGCGGCTTCAAGAAGTATGCGGTGTCCTCCGCCGGTGCGCGCGGGTTGATGCAGGTCATGCCGTTCTGGGTCAAGCTCATAGGCGCGAAAAGCGACAACCTGTTCGACCTGCGCAAGAACATCCGCTACGGCTGCGTCATTCTGCGCCACTATCTGGACATCGAGAACGGCGATATCTATCGCGCGCTGGGACGCTACAACGGCAGCCTGGGCAAGCCGGAATATCCGAACGCGGTGCAAGCGGCGTGGAAGAAGCAGTGGCAGTACGACGGCAAGCCGGCGTGAGATGCTCTTTCGCGCCGCGCAGCCATCCCGCCCGGGCGTTTTCTTCGACTTTAATCTTCGCTAGCGAGTCAATCCAACATGCCGGAAATCCTGGTTCTGTATTACAGCCATCGCGGCGCGGTAAAGGAAATGGCGCACCTGATCGCGCGCGGCATCGAGCAGATACCCGGCGCGCGCGCGCGCTTGCGCACCGTACCCAGGATCGCCAGCGTGACCACCGTCGCACAGCCGGCCGTACCCGAGAGCGGCGCGCCCTACTGTGAGCTCGCGGACCTGGAGGAGTGCGCCGGCCTCGCGCTCGGCAGCCCGACGCGGTTCGGCAACATGGCCGCGCCGATGAAACACTTCTGGGACGGCACCGGCGCGCTGTGGTCGAACGGCACGCTTGCGGGCAGACCCGCCGCGGTGTTCACCTCGACCAGCAGCCTGCACGGCGGACAGGAAACGACGCTGCTGTCGATGATGCTGCCGCTGATGCACCACGGCATGATGATCGTCGGGCTGCCCTATACCGAAGCTGCGCTGTCCACGACCGGCACCGGGGGCACGCCCTACGGCGCCAGCCATATGGCCGGTGCCGCGAGCGACCTGCCCGTCAGCGCCGAGGAAAAAACGCTGTGCATCGCGCTCGGCAAGCGCCTGGCCGAAGTCGCGTTGAAGCTGGCCGCATAGTTGCAGAAGGCCCTCTATCTCAGCGCCTGCGCGAGTCTGGTGGCGTTGATTTTCCTGTGCCTCGCGTGGGAGTTATGGCTGGCGCCGCTGCGACCCGGCGGCTCGTGGCTGCTGCTCAAGGCGCTGCCGCTGCTGCTGCCGCTGCTGGGCATACTGCGCGGCCGGCGCTACACCTTCCAATGGGCGTCGATGCTGATCCTCGCCTATTTCGCGGAAGGCGCGGTGCGCGCCGCAAGCGAGAGCGGAACGGCGGCTGTGATGGCGTCGCTGGAAGTGCTGCTGTCGCTCGCGTTTTTCTTCAGCGCCATTTTCTACGCCCGACTCACGCGCGAGTCCCAGCCCCGCTCGGCGCGATCCTGAACGCGCTCGCGGCGGCGGTCCGGCGGCACCAACCGCCGGTCACCTGCACACCTACAACTGCGGATTGATGCGCTCGATCTTGCTGTGCAGCTTGTTCAGCGCCGAAAGATAGGCCTTGGCCGAGGCCACTACGATGTCGGTGTCGGCGCCGACGCCGTTGACGATGCGCCCGGCTTTTTGCAGCCGCACCGTCACCTCGCCCTGCGACTCCGTCCCCTGCGTGACCGCATTCACCGAATAGAGCATCAACTCGGCACCGCTCGCGGCAACGCTCTCGATCGCCTTGAAGGTTGCGTCCACAGGGCCGTCACCCTGGGACTCGGCACGGCGCTCGACATTGCCCTCGACCAGGACCACGTTCGCATGCGGGCGTTCGCCGGTGCCGCTCGCCTGGTTCATGTCCACCAGCTTCCAGTGCTCGCTCTGGGCCGCGACCGCTTCGCCCGAAACCAGCGCGTGGATGTCCTCGTCGAATATCTCGTGCTTCTTGTCCGCCAGGTCCTTGAAGCGGGTGAAGGCGGCGTTGATCGCCTGATCAGACTCAAGAACGATGCCCAGTTCCTTCAGCCGCGCCTTGAACGCAGCGCGGCCGGAGTGCTTGCCCAGCACCAGCTTGTTCGCGTTCCAGCCTACGTCCTGGGCGCGCATGATTTCATAGGTTTCACGACTTTTCAGCACGCCGTCCTGGTGGATGCCGGCCTCGTGCGCAAAGGCGTTGGCGCCGACGATGGCCTTGTTCGGCTGCACCGGAAAACCGGTGATGCCTGAGACGAGCTTGGAGGCGGGCACGATCTGGGTGGCGTCAATGCGCGTGTCGCAGGTGAACACGTCGCGGCGCGTGCGCACCGCCATCACCACCTCTTCGAGCGAGCTGTTGCCGGCGCGCTCGCCCAGGCCGTTGATGGTGCACTCCACCTGGCGCGCGCCGTTCATCACCGCGGCGAGCGAATTCGCGACGGCAAGGCCGAGGTCGTTGTGGCAGTGCACCGACCAGACCGCCTTGTCGGAATTCGGGACGCGCTCGCGCAGCGTGCGGATCAGCGCGCCGAACTGCTCCGGCAGCGTATAGCCGACCGTATCCGGGATATTCACCGTTCGCGCGCCCTCCTTGATCACCGCCTCGAGCACGCGGCAGAGGAAGTCTACGTCCGAGCGTCCCGCGTCTTCGGGCGAGAATTCGACGTCGTCGGTGAATTTGCGCGCGAAACGCACCGCGTTGACGGCGTCGGTCAGCACCTGGTCCGGCGTCATGCGCAGTTTCTTCTCCATGTGGATGGGAGACGTGGCGATGAAAGTATGAATGCGCCCCGACTTGGCCGGTTTGATGGCTTCGGCCGCCCGCGCGATGTCCTTGTCGTTGGTGCGCGACAGGCCGCACACCGTGCTGTCCTTGATGATTTCCGCCACCGCCCGCACCGCCTCGAAGTCGCCGTTGGAGGCCGCCGGAAAGCCCGCCTCGATCACGTCGACGCGCATTTTCTCCAGCAGGCGGGCGATGCGCAGCTTCTCTTCCTTGGTCATGGAAGCGCCGGGGCTCTGTTCGCCGTCGCGCATGGTGGTGTCGAATATGATCAAGTGGTCTTTCATCTCAGCCTCCAGTCAGAAAATGCAATCACGGATGGAATAATCCTGCCCCGCACCGGGGGTGGCGCGGGATTCAAACTACCGAATTGTGGGGTGGGGTTATGTGCGCGCGGGGCGCAGCAGCAGGCCGGCCAGCAACAGCAGGCTGCTAAGGAAGGCGGCAATCAACACTGTAGTATTGGTAACCATGAACGCAATATATCGGCTTTCCCGGGATTAGGCAACAGGCCGTTTTTTGCTGCGGTTCCACGCCCACATGACGTAGCCCGAGAGCGAATAGGCGACGAACAGCAGGAACAGCACCGTCGGCGGGTGGGTGGAAATCAGGATCATCGCCAGCGCCACCAGCAGGATCGCCCAGAAGGGCACGGCGCGGCGAAAGTTGATGTCCTTGAAGCTGTAGAACGGGACGTTGCTCACCATGGTGAGGCCGGCGAACAGGGTGATGACGCAGGCGATCCAGCGCATGGTGCTCACCGCGTCGATCTTGAAATCGTCCACCACCCAGATGAAGCCGGCCACGAGCGCCGCCGCCGCGGGGCTGGGCAGGCCCTGGAAATAGCGCTTGTCGACCACTGCGATGTTGGTGTTGAAACGCGCCAGCCGCAAGGCCGCGCCGGCGCAATAGACGAAGGCCGCGATCCAGCCGATGCGGCCCATGCTTTTCAGCGCCCATTCGTACATCACCAGCGCCGGCGCCGCGCCGAAGGACACCATGTCGGAGAGGCTGTCGTACTCGGCGCCGAATTCGCTCTGCGTATGCGTGAGGCGCGCGACGCGCCCGTACAGGCCGCCGAGCACCATGGCGACGAAGATGGCCACCGCCGCCTGCTCAAAGCGCGCGTTCATCGCCTGCACGATGGCGTAAAACCCGGCGAACAGCGCCGCGGTGGTGAACAGATTGGGCAGCAGATAGATGCCGCGGCGGCGCATCTCGGCGTTGATAAGCGGTTTGTTTCGCTTGTAGACGGCCACTGGAATCGCTTATTCGAGATCCGCCAGAATCGTGCTGGACGCACTGACCTTGTCGCCCAGCGCCGCCCTGACGCGCGCATTGAGGGGAAGATAGACGTCGACGCGCGAGCCGAAACGGATGAAGCCGTAGCGCCCGCCGCGTTCCAGCCTGTCGCCGGCCTTCACATAGCACAGGATGCGCCGCGCGATCAGGCCCGCGACCTGCACGCAGGTGACGTCGGCGCCGTCGCCCGCGCGGATCCAGAGCGCGTTGCGCTCGTTCTCGGTCGACGCCTTGTCCAGCGCCGCATTGAGAAAGCTGCCGGGGTTGTACCAGACCTGTTTCACCTCGCCATCGACCGGCGCGCGGTTTGAATGCACGTTGAACACGTTCATGAACACGCTGACCTTGATCGCGTCGCGCTCAAGGTAGGGATCGCGCACTTTTTCCACCGCCACGATGCGCCCGTCGGCCGGAGACACCACGGTCTTCGCATCCCCCGGCACTTCGCGCGGCGGATCGCGGAAAAACTGCAGCACGAACAGCGCCACGATCCACAGCGGAATCGACCAGGGGACGCTGTAGGCCGTCGCCAGCCCCGCGGCCGCGACGGCGATCGCGAGGAACGGCCAGCCTTCCCGGGCAATGAGTGGGTGGGGATAATTCATCGGAAGCAAGGTCCTGGAGGCGGAGGTGCGAGACGGAAGGAGCCGGATATTCTTCGAATTTTCCGGCCCCTCCCTCCGCTCCTCACTCCCCCGCTAGTTCTTCGACTGGTCGACGAGCTTGTTCTTCCTGATCCAGGGCATCATGGCGCGCAGCTTCTCGCCCACGATTTCGATCTGGTGCTCGGCGGTGATGCGGCGGCGCGACAGCAGCGTCGGCGCCCCGGCGCGGTTCTCCAGGATGAAGCTCTTCGCGTATTCGCCGGTCTGGATGTTCACGAGCGCCTCGCGCATGGCCTTCCTGGTTTCCTCGTTGACGATCTTCGGCCCGGTCAGGTATTCGCCGTACTCGGCGTTGTTCGAGATCGAGTAGTTCATGGTGCCGATTCCGCCTTCGTACATCAGGTCGACGATCAGCTTCAATTCGTGCAGGCATTCGAAGTAGGCCATCTCGGGCGCGTAACCCGCGTCGACCAGCGTTTCGAACCCGGCCTTCACCAGCTCGACGCAACCGCCGCACAGCACCGCCTGCTCGCCGAACAAATCCGTCTCGGTCTCTTCCTTGAACGTGGTCTCGATGACGCCGGCGCGCGCGCCGCCGATCGCCGCGGCGTAGGACAGCGCCAGGTCGCGCGCCTTCTTGCTCGGATTCTGGTGCACGGCGATCAGCATCGGCGTGCCGCCGCCCTGGGCGTAGGTTGAGCGCACGGTGTGGCCCGGCGCCTTCGGAGCGATCATCACCACATCGAGGTCGGCGCGCGGCGAAACCTGGCCGTAATGGATGTTGAAGCCGTGCGCGAACGCCAGCGTCGCGCCCTTTCTGATGTTGGGTTCAACCTCGCTCGTGTAGGTCGAGGCGATGTGCTCGTCCGGCATGAGCATCATGACGAAGTCGGCGCCTTTCACCGCTTCGCCCACCTCTGCCACCTTGAGCCCGGCCTTCTTCGCCTTGTCCCATGAGGCGCCGCTCTTCCGCAGGCCGACCGTGACCTTCATGCCGGAGTCGTGCAGGTTGAGCGCGTGCGCGTGGCCCTGTGAGCCGTAGCCGACGATGGTGACTTTCTTGCCCTTGATGAGCGATAGGTCGGCGTCCTTGTCGTAATAAACTTTCATGGTTTCCTCTTTGGTTAAGCGTGAAATGGGAGGCAACGGAAAGGGCGGGCGATTCCTCGCGGAAGACCTTGCTCCTCTCCCGCCCTTGCTAGATTCTCAGGACCCTCTGCCCGCGTGATATGCCGCAGGCGCCGGTGCGCGCGGTCTCGAGGATGGCGCTGCGGCCGACCGCCTCGATGAACGCGTCCAGCTTCTGCCCGGTGCCGGTGAGTTCGATGGTGAAGGTATCTTCGGACACGTCGATGATGCGGCCGCGGAAAATATCCGACAGGCGCTTCATGTCGTCGCGTTCCTTCGCGCCGGCCCGCACCTTTATCAGCATCAACTCGCGCTCGATGTGCGGCGCCTCGAACAGATCCACCACCTTGACCACCTCGACCAGCTTGTTCAACTGCTTGGTGATCTGCTCGATCACGTCGCCCGAGCCGGAAGTGACGATGGTCATGCGCGACAGCGACGCGTCCTCGGTGGGTGCGACGGTGAGCGATTCGATGTTGTAGCCGCGGGCGGAGAACAGCCCCGAGACGCGCGACAGCGCGCCGGCCTCGTTCTCGAGAAGGATGGATATGATGTGTCGCATGGGTGCCTGAGTCACAGTTGTTGGCATGGCGTCTACAACTCCTCCGCCAGGATCATCTCGGTCAGGCCCTTGCCGCCGCCCACCATGGGATAGACGTTCTCCGTCTGGTCGGTGATGAAATCCATGAACACCAGATCGTCCGTGCGCTTGAAGGCTTCCTTCAGCGCCGGCTCGACGTCGGCCGGCTTGTCGATGCGGATGCCGACGTGGCCGTAGCTCTCGGCAAGCTTGACGAAATCGGGCAGTGCATCCATGTAGGATTCGGAATAGCGGTTGCCGTGGAAAAGCTGCTGCCACTGCCGCACCATGCCCATGTAGCGGTTGTTCAGGTTGACCACCTTGATCGGCAGGCGGTACTGCTTGCAGGTGGAGAGTTCCTGGATGCACATCTGAAAGCTCGCCTCGCCGGTGACGCAGACCACCGACGCGCCCGGATTGGCCAGCTTCGCCCCCATCGCCGCGGGAAGGCCGAAGCCCATGGTGCCGAGGCCACCCGAGTTGATCCAGCGGCGCGGCTTGTCGAACTTGTAGAACTGCGCCGCCCACATCTGATGCTGGCCGACGTCGGAAGTGACGATGGCATCGCCCTTGGTGAGTTCGTACAGCTTCTCGATCACGAACTGCGGCTTGATGATCTTGCTCTTGCGGTCGTAGCGCAGCGAGTCGTTGGTTCTCCACAACTCGATCTGCGCCCACCAAGCGTGCAGCGCCTTCGGATCGGGGCGCTGCTTCGCGGCCTCGAGCAGCTTGATCAGGTCGTCGAGCACGTCGGGCAGATGGCCGACTATGGGCACGTCCACCTTCACGCGCTTGGAGATCGATGAAGGATCGATATCGATGTGGATGATCTTGCGCGGCACCTGGGCGAAATGCGCCGGATCGCCGATGACGCGATCGTCGAAGCGCGCGCCGATTGCCACCAGCACGTCGCAGTTCTGCATCGCCATATTGGCTTCGTAGGTGCCGTGCATCCCCAGCATGCCGACGAAATGCTTGTCGGTGGCGGGAAAGCCGCCCAGTCCCATGAGGGTATTGGTGCAGGGCACGCCGAGCATTTTCACCAGCTTGGTGAGCTGCGGCGCGGCTTCGGACAGGATTACGCCGCCTCCCGAATAGACCATCGGCCGCTTGGCGTCGAGCAGCAGCTGCATCGCCTTCTTGATCTGCCCCGGATGTCCTTTGAGCACGGGGTTGTAGGAGCGCATCGAGATCGTTTCCGGGTACTCGAACTTGCACTTGGCGGCGCTGACATCCTTGGGAATGTCGATCAGTACCGGCCCCGGGCGCCCGGTGGTGGCGAGATAGAATGCCTTCTTGACGGTCAGCGCGAGATCCTTGACGTCTTTAACCAGGAAATTGTGCTTCACGCACGGCCGCGTGATACCCACCGCGTCGCATTCCTGGAACGCGTCCATGCCGATCCAATGGGTGGGCACCTGGCCCGATATGACCACCATCGGGATCGAATCCATATAGGCGGTGGCGATGCCGGTCACGGCATTGGTGACACCCGGCCCCGAGGTCACGAGCGCGACGCCTACCTTGCGGCTGGAGCGCGAGTAACCGTCCGCGGCATGGGTCGCGCCTTGTTCATGGCGCACCAGGACATGTTTGACCTTCGTCTGTTTGAACAGCTCGTCGTATATGTACAAAACCGAACCGCCGGGATAGCCGAACACATACTCGACCTTTTCCGCCTGCAGACACTTGATGAGTATTTCCGCGCCCGATAATTCCATGATTTCCGCTGGGTTTTACCGAAAGCTTTGAACACTAATGCCTGCCCCTCGTTTGGTCAAGATTTTTTTGTTGCGGCGCAACTTTCCCCTGGCGGAGATTCTGGTAACGTGGCATCGGGTTAACCACTAGAATAAAAATTTGCGCGGTGTGGGGATGTGCCCCCTCTCGCTCCCCTGAAACAGGGGGTCTTTCGCCGATTCCGAAACACCCTCTAAAAGGAATATCTCGAGGATTTTGCCCTGGCTTCCCGCAACGAACTGTCCAAGTTTCTCGCAGATGTCGAACGCCGCGCCTACAAGCAGGCTCGATTCGCCGTGCGCGACGAGGAAGCGGCACTGGATATCGTGCAGGACTCGATGCTCAAACTTGCGGAGAAATACGGCGCAAAACCGCTGGAAGAACTGCCGATGCTGTTTCAGCGCATCCTGCAGAACACCATCCGCGACTATTACCGGCGCTTCAAGGTGCGTGCGACCTGGACTACGCAGTTGTCCTCCCTTTTGATGGGCAAGGATGGGGGGGAAGACGCCGATCCGCTGGAAACCATGGCGCCAGAAGAAGGGTCGAACCAGGCGATGGGCCCATCCGACCACCTGGAGAAATCGCAACTTATTGTTCTTATTGAGGATGAGTTGAAAAAGCTACCACCACGTCAACGTGAAGCCTTCCTGCTGCGTTACTGGGAGGAATTGGACGTTGCCGAAACCGCACATGCGATGGGGTGTTCGGAAGGTAGCGTAAAAACCCATTGCTCGCGCGCGACGCACACCTTGGCTACAGCGCTAAAGCGCAAGGGGATTACATTATGAATATGAATGAACCTGAATTTGGCCTTAAAATCAAGCAACAGCTTGATCAGTCACTGGATCTCAAGCCGGCCGAACTGGATCGGCTGAGGGCTGCGCGCGAGCGTGCCTTGAAGCGCCAGCGTATCGCCGAGCCCGTGTTCGGGCTGGTCTGGGTAGACGCCGTAATGGGGCGTATGTCGGGCAACCCGGCCTCGACCGGCATCGCCTTGGCCGGGGCCGCGCTGATCATGGCGCTCGTCGGCATCCAGTACTGGCAGCAAACGCCGACGGTGGAAGAGATCGAGGAAATCGACGCCGCGCTTCTGACCAGCGAATTGCCGATCAACGCCTACCTCGACAAGAGCTTCGATTCATGGCTAAAGCGCTCGCAGCACTGATCCTGGGACTGTGCTTCGCGCTTTCCGCCACTGCCGCATCCGCTGACAAAAAGCAGCCCGACTGGGCGCAACTCACGCCGGTGCAGCAGCAGATTCTCTCGCCGCTGGCGAACGACTGGAACAAGCTCGACGAGCGCCCGCGCAAGAAGTGGCTGCTTCTGGCCAAGCGCTATCCGAAAATGAAACCGGAAGAGCAGCAGCGCCTGCAGACGCAGATGCGCGACTGGGCCAAGCTGACCCCGCAACAACGCGCCGTGGCGCGCGAAAACTACAAGAAACTCGCCAAGCAGCCTCCGGAAAAGCGCGAGGTGGTAAAACAGAAGTGGCACGAATCCCAGAAACAGAAGCAGGACCCTGCGAAAAGCGCGCCGCCCCCGGCGGTCGCGCAAGACGCGGACAAAGCCGTATCGTCGTCCCTGGCGCCCGCCAACCCGCAGCGCTGACGTGCGCAACCGCGCCGGTGCCGACGCGCACCAGCCATCCCTTGCCGCCATTCCCAGCATCAGGCGCCGGCTCGTCTGCATGGCGTATGAATCCCTGCTCGTGTTCGGCGTCGCGTTCTTCGCCAGCCTGCCGTTTCTTGCAGCGGCTGCGGCCCCCGCCGGCGGATGGATGCGCCATGCTTACCAGACCTATCTCTTCCTGGTGATCGGCCTGTATTTCGTCGCGTCCTGGCGCCGCAGCGGGCAAACCCTGGCGATGAAAACCTGGAAACTGCGCGTGGTGGGGTCGAAAGGCGCGCGCATCACGCTGCGCCAGGCGATGCTGCGCTATGCCCTGGCGTGGCCGGGACTGCTGCTCGGCGGCATCGGCATCCTCTACGCACTGCTGGATGGCGAGCGGCGGTTCCTGCACGACCGCCTGGCAGGGACTAAAATCGTCGCCGCCGAGTGATCGCATTGGAAGTCATTTCGGCAATTCCGAAATGACTTCCAATGTAGGGGAGCACGAGGGGAAATATCCCCTCGTTTGTAATGAACTCTCACCTTCTTTCGACCCACCACATCATCGCCAGCGCACCCGACAGGAACAGCAAGCTGGGCAGCACGGCGGCGTAAAACGGCGCCCAGTTCTGGATGATGCCCAGCGACGACGACAGTCCGTTGAGCAGATGGAACAGCACGCCGAGCATGATGCCGGAGAATATTTTCACTCCCAGCCCGCCCACGCGCACCTGCACGTAGGCGAACGGCAGCGCCAGCGCCATCATCACCAGCGTGGCGAACGGATAGAGCACCTTCTTCCACATCGCGATCTCGTACAACTCGGTCTGCTGCTTGTTCTCCGAAAGGTGGCGGGTGAACTGGTACAGCGCGACGGCCGACATCTTCTCCGGCTGCACCAGCAGCACCGACAGCAGATCCGGCGTCAGCACCGAATGCCATTCCGTCTGCTCCAGTTTCGATACCTTGGTGCCGCCGCCGTCGAAGCGCGTCTGCGCCACACCCGAGAGGCGCCAGGTATTGCCGCCCTTGAATTCGCCGCGCTCGGCGAAACTGATCGTGCGCAAATGGTATTCGGGATCGAACTCGTAGATTTTCACTCCCTTCAAGGTGCTGTCCGGCATGACTTCGCGCACGTTGACGAAACGGAATTCGTCCTTGACCCAGAGGCCGGAGCGGAATTCCTGTGCCACCACCGCGCTCATGGAGGAGAGCCGCATCCGCTGCGCCGCGCGCTCGGCGAAAGGCGTCACCAGTTCGCCGAAAGCGAAGGTCAGCACCACGAATATGGCGCCGATGCGCGCAAGCGCCGCGCCCGCCGCATGGGGCGAGAGCCCCGAAATCCGCATCACGGTGTATTCGGAATTGGCCGCCAGGTGCGACAGCGCATAGAGCGTCCCGATCAGCACCGCGATCGGCACCAGTTCGTACACGTGCCCCGGCAGCGACAGCAGCACGAACAGCAGCACGTGCTCCAGGCGGTAATTGCCCTTGCCCAGGTAGTTGAGCTCGTTGATCAGGTCGAAAAAGGCGAACAGCATCAGGAACGCGACCAGCACCAGCAGCGTCGCGGTGTAGATCTCGCGCGCGAGGTACTTGCGCAGGATGATCACAGCCCCCTCCGCAAGGCCGACCTGACCCGCATGCGCCGGTAGAACATCGCCAGCAGGAGCAGCAGCATGACCAGGTGCACCGCCCACCAGCCAATGTGGAACGAGATCTTGCCCTGCGACACCCAGGCCTGGCTCACGCTGATCAGATTGCTGTAGGCCATGTAGGTCAGCAGCGCGAACACCAGGTTGGCCGAGCGGCTGGCGCGCGGATTGACGAACGAGAGCGGGATCGCGAGCAGGGCCAGATTCAGCGCCGAAAGCGGCAGGCCGATGCGCCACAAGAGTTCGGCCAGATTGCCCTCGTGCGGCTCATCCAGCAGCGTTTTCGTTGGTTTCGATGCGCACTGCGTAGCGCTCGAACTCCATCACCCGGTATTCGGCGTCGCCCGGATTGCCCTCGTAGCGCCTGCCGTCGGCGAGCACGATGAAGCGGTCGCCGTTGGCCGCCGTCTCCTCGAAACCGCGCCGGCTCACCATCACGCCCAGGCGCCCGTGCTGCATGGTGGTGACGAACACGTTCTGCACGCCGTTCGCGTCGCCGCTCACGCCCTCGACGAAAAACACGCGCTGGGCGTCGGCGGATTCGCGGAACACCCCCGGCGCGATGCGCGACATTTCGTCGCGCGTATCGAGCTGGCGGCGGTAGGCCTCGCTCTGCTGGTTCGCCCAGGGCGCGAGGAAGGTGGACAGGAGCGCGATCACGAACACCAGCGGCAGGGAGAAGATCAGCACCGGTTTCACCCAGGCGGTGAGCGGCAGGCCCGAACTGAACCAGACCACCATCTCCGAATCGCGGTAGCTGCGGCTGATCGCCATCAGCACCGAAATGAACAGGGTGAGCGACAACAGCACCGGCAGGTAATTGAGCGCGGAAAAACCGAGCAGCGCGAGCACCGCCTCCGACAGAAGCTTGCCGCTTGCGGCCTGCCCGAGGAAGCGGATCAACTGCGTGGTGAGGGTGATGGCGAACAGGGTGGAAAAAACGGCCACGGCAAGATTGCCGAATTCGCGCAACAGGGATCGCTGGAAAATCACCACAAAAAATGCCCCTCCCGCCCCGCTTTACATCGGCACCGCTCCTGCGCGCGACCGCTTTGACTTGACGGGAGCAAAGCAGGGATAATCGGACGTGGTCGACTGATAAGGTTGACTGACAAAACGCTAACGGGCTGTTGAAATTCGCTTCCCAAAAGGAATATTTGGTATTTGCTCCACCCCCCAGAGGGAAGCGAAATTCGACAGCGTCCAATTTGGGGGATATAAAAGGGGGCGCGCCCCCTTTTTCAACACCCTTTTAAGGAGCAGCCAGTGGAATTTAGCACAAAACGGAGCACCCCGGAGAAGCGCGCCACGCCCTGCATCGCGGTGGGCGTGTATGCCGGACGCAAGTTGAGCGCAGCCGCCGAAGCCCTGGACCGCGCCTCGGGCGGCAGTCTTGCCGAGGTCTTGAACCGCGGCGACATGGAAGGCAAGCTCGGCGCAACGCTGCTCCTGTACAAACTTCCTGGCGTCGCCGCCGAGCGCGTGCTGCTGGTGGGACTGGGCGCGGAGGCGGACCTGCAGGAGCGCGAATACCGCGACGCAGTGCGCGCCGCGGTCAAGGCGGCGCAGGAAACAGGGGCCGGAGCGGCCACCCTGTGCTTTGCCGATATCCGCACCGGCCGCCGCGACGCCGCGTGGAAGGCGCGCCAGGTCGCGCTGGTGGCCACCGAGTGCGCCTACCGCTTCGATTACATGAAAAGCAAGAAAAGCGAGCCGCGCCCGCTCGCGCAAGTGGAACTCCTCTCCACTGCGCGCGACGCGAGCGCCGTGGCGCGCGGCCTCTCCCAGGGCAAGGCCATAGGCACCGGCGTCAGCCTGGCGAAGGACCTGGGCAATCTGCCGGGCAACGTCTGCACCCCCAGCTACCTCGCCGAGCAGGCGCAGAAACTCGCGCGCGAATGCAAACTCGGCGTCGAGGTGCTGGAGAAGAAAGACATGGAGAAACTCGGCATGGGCTCGCTCCTGTCGGTGGCGCAGGGCTCGCGCCAGCCGCCGAAGCTGATCGTGCTGCACTATTCGGGCGGCGCGAAGAAGGCGAAGCCGGTGGTGCTCGTGGGCAAGGGCATCACCTTCGACACCGGCGGCATATCGCTCAAACCCGGCGCCGAGATGGACGAGATGAAATTCGACATGTGCGGCGCGGCCAGCGTGCTCGGTGCGCTGCGCGCCTGCGCCGAACTGAAGCTCAGGCTCAACGTCGTCGGCATCATCCCCACGACCGAGAACATGCCCGGCGGCGCCGCGACCAAACCGGGCGACATCGTCACCAGCATGTCCGGCCAGACGATAGAGGTGCTCAATACCGACGCCGAGGGCCGCCTTATCCTGTGCGACGCCCTAACCTACGCCGAGCGTTTCGAGCCTGCGGCCGTGGTCGACATCGCCACGCTCACCGGCGCCTGCGTGATCGCGCTGGGGCATGTCGCGAGCGGCCTGTTCAGCAACAAGGACGCGCTCGCGCGCGAACTGCTCGCCGCGGGCGAGGAAGCGCACGACCGCGCCTGGCACATGCCGCTGTGGAACGAATACCAGGAACAGCTGAAGAGCAATTTCGCCGACATGGCCAACATCGGCGGCCGTCCTGCGGGCAGCGTCACCGCCGCCTGCTTTCTTTCGCGCTACACCAAGAAATTCGACTGGGCGCACCTGGACATCGCCGGCACCGCCTGGAAATCGGGCAAGGACAAAGGTTCGACCGGACGTCCCGTCGCCCTCCTGACCAGCTTCCTCATGAAGCGCGCCGGAAAAGCGTGAGCGGCCGGAACGAAACGCGCGGCAGACCACACGCTTGCGGGTGCGCTTTCGCGCCCGCCCGGCAATGACGCGCATCGATTTCTACTTCGAGGCCGAGGACAGGCTGCAGGTCGCCTGCCGCCTGTCAGCGAAGGCGGCGCAGCAAAAACTGCGGGTGTTGATCTACACCGCGGACGAAGCGGCGGCGCAGCGCATCGACAAGCTGCTCTGGACCTGGCAGGCCACCTCGTTTCTGCCGCACTGCATGACGCGCAACCCGCTGGCGGACAAGACGCCGGTGCTCATCACCCACGACCCGGAAGACACGCCGCACGACGAAGTGCTGCTGAACCTGCATCACGACTGGCCGCCGGCGTTCAGCCGCTTCCAGCGCCTGGTCGAGATCGTCGGCCGCGAAGACGAAGACCGCGAAGCGGCGCGCGGACGCTTCCGTTTCTACCGCGACCGCGGCTACGAAATCGTGAACCACGATCTGTCCAAAGCCAATGGATGAATCCGAAGACCTGCTGAGCAAGGCCGATGCGCTGATGGCGCGCCACCGCACGGCGCGGCCGGACCCCGATATCCCGGTGCTGCAGGAAGTGGTGGATGTCTCCACGGGGACCGACGACCTGCCGGTGCTGACCGAAATGGTCGACATCGATCGAACTCAAGTCGCGCCGAGGCCGCAGCAAGCGCAGTCCGATCAGCCGGAGCGTCTGCGCGCCGAAATCCTTGCAGCGCTGCAGCCGGAAATCGACGCCCTGGTGGAGGAGCGCCTCAAGGAACGCCTGGAGCCCCTGGTCGAGAAGCTGTTCTGGGACTTGCGCGATGAGCTGCAGACGACCGCGCGCGACACCATGAGCGCCGCCATCACCCGCGCCATCGACCGCGAATTCGCGCGGCGCAAGTCCGCCGGTTAGCAATGCTGCCGGTCTGACAGCCGCGCTGCCGCTCGCGCTTGGGGCGACGCGCACGCGCAGTACGCCCATGCCTGGCATGCGCCGGAAATCAGCAGGCCGTGTATGGCCCCGGGGCTATCCGCTATAATTCGCGCTTCGCTCACTCGAGCCGATCGTTTTTTCCCTGAAAAAGACATGGAACTAGCCAAGAGCTTTGATCCGCACGCCATCGAGGCGCACTGGTATCCCGAATGGGAGCAGCGCGGCTATTTCGCGCATTCGGACGACCACGCCAAACCGGCCTACTGCATCCAGCTGCCGCCGCCGAACGTCACCGGCACGCTGCACATGGGTCACGCGTTCCAGCAGACGCTGATGGACACGCTGATCCGCTACCACCGCATGCGCGGCTTCAACACCAACTGGGTGATAGGCACCGACCACGCAGGCATCGCGACCCAGATCGTGGTCGAGCGCCAGCTGCAGGCCGAAGACAAGACGCGGCACGACCTCGGCCGCGAAAAGTTCCTCGAGCGCGTGTGGGCATGGAAGCAGGAATCGGGTTCGACCATCACGCGCCAGATGCGGCGCCTGGGGACCTCGGGCAACTGGACCTACGCCGACACCGAAGGCCAACGCGCCGGCTACTTCACCATGGACGCGACCATGTCGCGCGCCGTGGCCGAGGTGTTCGTGCGCCTGCACGAGCAGGGCCTGATCTACCGCGGCAAGCGACTGGTGAACTGGGACCCCGTGCTGGGGACGGCGGTGTCGGACCTCGAAGTGGAAAGCGAAGAAGAGGACGGCAAGCTGTGGGAGATCAAGTATCCGCTCGCCGACGGCTCGGGCGCGCTGGTGGTCGCGACCACCCGCCCCGAAACCATGCTCGGCGACGCCGCCGTCGCGGTCAACCCGAAGGACGAGCGCTACACGGCGCTCCTTGGCAAGGAGGTCGTGCTGCCCCTAACCGGGCGCACCATACCGGTGATCGCCGACGATTACGTCGATCCCGAGTTCGGCACCGGCTGCGTCAAAATCACGCCGGCGCACGACTTCAACGACTACCAGATCGGACAGCGGCACGGCCTCGCGCAGATCAGCGTGCTCACCCTGGACGCGAAGATCAACGACAACGCGCCGGCGGCGTACCGCGGCCTGGACCGGTTCGAAGCGCGCAAGCGCATCCTCGAGGACCTGGCCGACCAGGGGCTGCTGATTTCGGAAAAACCCTACCGCCTGCGCGTGCCGCGCTCCGGCCGCACCAGCGTGATCGTCGAGCCCATGCTCACCGACCAGTGGTTCGTGAAAATGGACGGCCTGGCCAGGCGCGGCCTGCGGGCGGTGGCCGGGGGCGAAGTGAAGTTCTACCCGGATCACTGGACCACCACCTACAACCACTGGCTGGAGAACATCCAGGACTGGTGCATCTCGCGCCAGCTCTGGTGGGGCCACCAGATCCCGGCCTGGTACGACGATGCGGGCAAGGTGTACGTCGCCCGCAGCGAGGCCGACGCCCTGGCGCAGGCGGCCGCAAAGGGATACAAGGGCAAATTGACGCGCGACGAGGACGTGCTCGACACCTGGTTCTCCTCCGCGCTGGTGCCTTTCACCTCGCTCGGCTGGCCGGACAAGTCGCGCGATCTCGACGCCTTCCTGCCCTCATCGGTGCTGGTCACGGGCTTCGACATCATCTTCTTCTGGGTCGCGCGCATGATCATGATGACCCTGCATTTCACCGACAAGGTGCCCTTCCGCCACGTCTACATCAACGCCCTGGTGCGCGACGCCGAGGGACAGAAGATGTCGAAGTCCAAGGGCAACACGCTCGATCCGCTCGACCTGATCGACGGCATCGGTTTTCCCGCGCTGCTGGAAAAATCGACGCAGGGCCTGATGCTGGCGAGCCACAAGGCGAAAGTCGAAAAGTACGTGCGCAAGAACTACGCCGACGGCATTCCGTCCTTCGGCGCCGACGCGCTGCGCTTCACCTTCGCCTCGCTCGCGAGCTTCGCGCGCACGCTCAACTTCGACCTCGGCCGCTGCGAGGGCTACCGCAACTTCTGCAACAAGCTGTGGAACGCGACCCGCTTCGTGCTCATGAACACCGAAGGCAAGGACTGCGGCGCGGACGAGTCGCTGCCGCTCGCGCCCTCGGTGGTCGACCGCTGGATCGTGAGCCGGCTGCAGCGCGCGGAGAAAGAAGTCTGCGAGGGCTTCGACAGCTATCGCTTCGACCTCGCCGCGCGCGCGCTGTACGAGTTCGTCTGGGACGAATACTGCGACTGGTACCTGGAACTGGCCAAGGTGCAATTGCAAGGCGGCAGCGAAGCCGAGCAGCGCGCCACGCGGCGCACGCTGGTGCGGGTGCTCGAAGCCGTGCTGCGCCTCGCCCATCCGGTCATTCCCTTCATCACCGAAGAGCTGTGGCAGCGCGTCGCACCGCTCGCGGGGCGCGAAGGCGAGAGCATCATGCTCGCGCCCTACCCCCAGTCGAAACCGGAGCGCATCGACGCCGCGGCCGAAGCGCAGGTGGCGGCGCTGAAGGACATCGTCAACGCCTGCCGCAACCTGCGCGGCGAAATGAACGTCTCGCCGGCGCTGCGCATCCCGCTCCTTGCCACCGGCGATCGGCAGACGCTGGAAGCGCTCTCGCCCTACGTCAAGTTCCTCGGCCGTCTCTCAGAAGTCAGCGTGGTCGACGCCCTCCCCGACGCCGACGCGCCGGTGGCGGTGGTCGGCGACTGCCGCCTGATGCTGAAAATCGAAATCGACAAGGCCGCCGAGCGCGAGCGCCTGCAAAAGGAAATCACCCGGCTCGAAGGCGAGATCGCCAAGGCCAAAGGCAAGCTCGCCAACGAAGGCTTCGTCGCACGCGCCCCGGCGCAGGTCGTGGCGCAGGAAAAAGAGCGCCTCGCCGCCTTCGGCGTCACCCTGGAAAACCTGAAGCCCCAACTCGCCAAACTCGGCTAGTCCGGGAACGCCGCACCGCGACCGGCCATGCATCCGATCCTGCGCGGTTTCCGGCACCGCAACTTCCGCCTGTTTTTCGTCGGCCAGTCGCTGACCATGATAGGCACCTGGATGCAGCACATCGCCATCTCCTGGCTGATGTACCGCCTCACCGGCTCCGCCTTCATGCTCGGCATGACCGGGTTCGCGCTGCAGATTCCGATCCTGCTGGTGTCGCCGGTTGCCGGCGTCTGGGTGGACCGCTACGACCGGCGCGCGCTGCTCCTTCTCACTCAGGCCCTCGCACTGGCGCAGGCCCTGCTGCTGGCCGTGCTCACTTTCGCCGGCCTGATCCAGGTCTGGCACCTGCTGGCGGTCTCGCTGTTCCTGGGAACGGTCAACGCCATCGCCAATCCCAGCCGCGGCACCTTCCTGCTGGACATGGTCGAGCGCAAGGAGAACCTGCCCAACGCGATCGCACTCAACTCCCTGATCATGAACAGCGCGCGCTTCATCGGCCCCTCCATCGCCGGGGCGGTGCTCGCGTTCGCCGGCGAGGCATGGTGCTTTCTGCTGACTGCGCTCTCCTACCTGGCGCTGATCGTCGCCCTCGCAATGATGCAGTTGAAGCCGGCCGTGCGGCAGGACAAGCACGAGCACTGGCTCGAAGACCTGAAACAGGGGTTCCGCTACGCCTTCGGCTTTCCGCCCAGCCGGCGCCTGCTGCTTCTGGTCGTTGCAATCAGCCTCACCACCGCGCCCTACCAGCACATGATGCCGATCTTCGCCGGCGAGGTGTTCGGCGGCGACTCGCGCACGCTCGGCATCCTGATCAGCTGCGCCGGCCTGGGCGCCTTCGCCGGCACCGCTTACCTCGCAGGCCGCACTTCTCTGCGCGGCCTGTCGCGCGTGATCATCGTCGCCAGCTTCTGCGCCAGCATCGGTTTGATGCTGTTCTCGCAGTCGCGCCTGCTGTGGCTGTCCGTCTTCTTCATGCTGCCGGTCGGATTCGGCCTGATCGTCACCGCCGCCTCGACCAACACCATCCTGCAGAGCATCGCCGACGAGGGCATGCGCGGACGCGTGGTGAGCATCTACAGCACCTGCTTTCTCGGCACGCCGCCCATCGGCAACTTCATCGCCGGCTCGGTTGCGAGCCACATCGGCGCACCGAATACGCTCCTGCTTTTCGGCGCGCTCGGCGCGCTCGCAGCGCTCGTCTTCGCACTACGAATTCACTCCTGGCGCGAGGCGATCAGGCCGGTGTACCGGCGGCTGGGGCTACTGAACTAGCGCCATCCACCAGGGCTCAATCGGGCTGGAAGCCAATAAAGACGGGCTTCTCCACCCGTCCGGGCTGGATTCTGCAGGATTAGGGCCCAGTAGCAGCGGGACAAATCATACGAACAGCGTCACGTCCGCCTCCTGCGCCATCGGCAGGAAGGTCGCGGCGCCGCAAAATTCCTTCACCTCGGGAATGAAATCTTCGCGGGTGAAGCCGAACAGATCTACCGTCATTTGGCAGCCGATCATGTTCACACCGGCTTCCAGGCACAGCGAACGCAGTTCGCCGATTTCGACCACGCCCTTGCTTTTCATCGTCTGCTGCATGAGCGTGGTCGCGAACGCTTCGAAGCCGGGGACGCCGGCCTGGACCAGATTGGGGATGTTCCAGTTGATGCCCTTGAACCAGTCCGGCCCGAAGGGCATTTTCATCGGCATGCCAGGATTGCCGAGCGGGCTGATCTTGAGACCGGAAATGTCCTTCCGCAGCAGTTGCAGGCCGTAGAAGGTGAAGAAGATCGACACATCCCAGCCCAGCGCGGCCGCGGTCGACGAAAGGATGAAGGGCGGATAGGCCCAGTCAAGCGTGCCTTTGGTGGCGATGATGGTCATGGACGGCGTCCTCTCCGCCTTCATCTGCGCCAGTTTCTCTTCTATCTTCTGCGGCAGGATTTCGTCCAGCCGCCGGCGCACGATTTCCTCGATCAGCGCGGCGTCGGGATTGTCAGCCATCTGTCTCTCCGCGGAATGCGCAGCGCGCGCTCACTTGCGCTTCATGAAAAACGTGTATTCCTTTTCCGACTCGGCGTGCGACAGCAGTTCGTTGCCGGTCTGCTTGCAGAAGGCCTGAAAATCCTTGACCGATCCCGGATCGGTGGCGACGAGCCGCAGCACCTGGCCGGTCTGCATTTCGTTCAGCGCCTTCTTGGCGCGCAAAATCGGCAGCGGGCAGTTCAGGCCGCGCGCGTCCAGGTCTTTGTCGAAATTCATGATCACATCTCCCGTCGTGCTTGATGGTTCCTACCGCGTCCGGCATTGTAGCCAAGCCGTGCGCGTCGCGGGCGCAATGTCCATTGTCGCGCCGTCGGCGATATTGTTGTGACCGGCCTTTGATCTATGCCACCGGCTGGAAACGTCCGTCCTTATTGGCTCTCCGACCGATCGGCCCCGCCGCCATCTTGCGGCGCGGCAGCTTGGAGATTGTCGGGCGACACTGTACAGTGGCAGCAGCAGCGGGTGCAAGCGTCGCGCAAGACGGCGCAAAGCGAGAACGTCTGGCGACAAAACCATCATTCCGGGAGGCAGCATGCTCAAGAAAACAATCGCGTTGGCCGGCGTCATCGCCGTCCTGGCCGGCACGCTCGCCGCGACGCCTGCCGCGGCGCAGTATCCGTCCAAACCCATCCGCATCGTGCTCCAGTTTCCCGCGGGCGGCGCCACCGACGCGGCGGCGCGCATTCTGGGACAGGCGCTGACCCAGTCGATGGGACAGCCGGTGATCGTGGAAAACCGGCCCGGAGCCGACGGCGCCATCGCCGGGGAACTGGTGGCGAAGGCGGCGCCCGACGGCTATACCGTGTTTCTCGCTTCCAACACGCCGATCATGCAGGTGCCGCTGCTGCGCAAGAATCCGCCCTATGACGTGGTGGCCGATTTCACGCCGATCACCGATGTCGGGCGCTACATTTTCATCCTGGTCGTCAATCCTTCGCTTCCGGTGAAGTCGGTGGCGGAACTCATCGCCTACGCGCGGGCGAACCCGGGCAAGCTGAACTTCGGCAGTTTCAGCAGCGTCGGCCAGCTGATGTTCGCGCAGATGCGCGCCACGACCAACACCGACATGGTCCTCATCCCCTACAAGGGCGAAGCACCGACCATCGTCGACGTGCTCGCCGGCCGCACCCACTTCACCTTCGCCACGCCCGCCTCCACGCTCGCGCACATCAAGGACGGGAAACTGCGCCCGCTGGCGATCCTGCTGTCCACGCGTAGCGCGCTGCTGCCCGAGGTCCCCACCACCGTGGAAGCGGGCATGGCCCCGTTCAGCGTCGCGACCTTCGTCTCGCTCTTCGGACCGGCGCGCATGCCGCCCGAGATCGTCGCGCGGATAAACAAGGAATTCAACGCCGCCATGCAGCTTCCGGGGATGCGCGAGCAGATCGAACGCCAGGGCGTCCAGCTCTCCGGCTCCACGCCGGACGAACTCGGCAGCTTCGTCAAGCAGCAACTCGATGCCTGGGGACGCGCGTTTCGGGATGCAGGGTTGAAGCCGGAGTAGCGCTCTCAGTCGGCGTCGAACTGCTGTGCGTTCTTGCCGCGCAGGGGCGCGTAGAAAGCCTTGATCGACGCCATGTCGCGGTCGATGTCGCCTGTAGGCTGGAACACCGGGCCCAGGCCGACGCGCTTGCGCGCGTAGTCCATGTACGCTAGCAGGATGGGCAGATCGGCGCCCAGGGCGATGTAATAGAAGCCGGTCTTCCACCGCCTCGTCTTGCTGCGCGTGCCCTCCGGAGGCACGATGAGTTGCACCGGACCGTCCGTGGCGTTCAACGCCGCGACCGAGGCCGCGACGAGGTTGTGCGCCTCTTCGCGCCGCACCGAAATGCCGCCTAGCCAGCGCATCAGCGCGCCGAACGGCGGCCTGAAGATCGAGGATTTTCCCATCCAGTACACGTTGAGACGCAGGGCGAAAGCGGCCATCAGCGTGTAGGGCAAGTCCCAGTTGCTGGTGTGCGGCGCGGCGATGAGCACGCATTTGCGCGCGCCGGCCGGCAATTCGCCTTCGATGCGCCAGCCGGTCAGCCTGAGGAATGCGATCGAGCCGAAGCGCAGCGCGACATTGACAACCGGCGTATCGAAGATGGTGTAATGCATGGCTGAAAGGCGGCGCGCTAGGCTGGCTTCTGTTCGCGCTTCGACAGGTAATCCATCTCTTTCGCCCAGCCAGCGTAGTGCTTGTGGTATTCCGCGAGTTCCGCACGGCCGGCCGTCCTGGCGGCGAATTCGTTCAACACGGCAAGCTGCCGCGAAGCGAGGGCCGAGACATCGCGCTGCCGCGTGGCGGTCAGGAACGACGAGAGGCTGGTGACCGCGGTGCCGCCCGCGCCCTTGTTCGCTCCGGCGGCGAGCGTGTCGGCAAGCAGCGGCATGTATTTCAGCATGTATTCGGCATAGGCCCGCATCAGCGGCGCCTCCTGCAGCAATGCCCCGCGCTCGCGCTCGAAGTCCCCGCGCGCCACGATCTTGTTATCGCGGTACACCACCGGCGCGGCCGCGGAGGTGTCGCATTCCCAGCCCCTGCGCGGCGAGAGCAGGTCGGCCTGGTCCGCTTCCTCGCGATAGGGATAGAACGGCATGGTGCGGCAGCGCAGCGGTTTGGCGGCGTGAATGGCGCACCGGCCGTCGGAACCCAGTTCGGGGCAGGAGAACGAATCCGGCATGTAGGCCGTGGTCGCGATCAGCACCGCGATCTCCTTGCGTCCGCCCAGCTTCACCGTCGCGCCGATGCGGCTGGCGAGATGGAAGGCTTTGTTCTCGCGCCGCAGCGGCGTCCACACCATCGCCAGCGGAAAACGCCCGGCGTGGGTCCAGGCGTCGGCAAGCGTCAGCGGCAGCGATCCGCTGCAGCACTTGCCGCACGCCGTGCAATGAAAACGCCGCTCCATCAAGCGCGGCCGGATTGCCGGCGGATCAGGCGCCGCAGCACTTCTTGTACTTCTTGCCCGACCCGCAGGCGCAGGGGTCGTTGCGCCCTATGCGGGTGACGTGGCGCTGCGGCGGTGTCGGGTTGATCTCGCCGGCGAGGTAGAGCCAGTGGCCGTCGCGGCGGCAGAAAGCGGCGCGTTCGTGCTGCACAAAGGTCTGTCCGCCGCGCTTGAAGCGCGCCACGAACTCGACCGTGCCCTCGTCGCCGCTCTCGGTCGCGTTCTTCACTTCCAGCCCCAGCCACTCGCATTCTTCGGCCGAGCGCTCGGCCTCGGCGCGATTGAAATCGTCCCGGATTTCCGGCGCGTGGGTGCGATCGACATGGTCGAGCTTGCCCAGGACGAAGGCGCAATAGCGCGAGCGCATCAACGCTTCCGGCGTAGTCGCGGGCGCGCCCGCGATGATGGGGCCGCAGCAGTCGTCCAGATTGCGGCCGGAACCGCAGGGGCACAGGGTCACGGAGGCGTTGCTTTCCATATTCAAATTGAATTTTACAGTCAATTTCAGTCGTGATTTTTACTATATGCGCGGAGGCGTCCCGGAGGTCTCGATTCGCCGCGAGGGGAAAGCCCCGTCATTCCAGGATAAGGTTAATATGCGCTCACCGCGGCGCGCCGGGCGATTGCGCCGCCGGCCGAAGACCGCGGGGCCAACCGAAGGAGGAGCACCACATGCATCGCAGCTTTATCGCCGCCGGCTTCGCGCTGGCGCTGCTCGCCGCGCCGCTCGCGGCCACGGCGCAACCCTTTCCGTCCAAGCCGTTGCGCCTCATCGTGCCCGTCACCACGGGCGGGCCGAGCGACATCGTCGCCCGCATTCTGGGCGAACGGCTATCGGTTTCGCTGGCACAGCCGGTGATCGTCGAGAACAAGCCCGGCGCATCGCAGACCGTGGGTGCGGATTACGTGGCCAAGGCGAGGCCGGACGGCTATACGCTGCTGCAGGCCGCGGCGAACATGGCGATCAACCCCATCCTGATGCCTAACCTGCCCTACGACACGGCGAAGGACTTCGCGCCGGTCTCGCTCACCCATCTCACGCCCTATGTGTTCGCGGTGAGCGCGCAGTCGAAAATCCAGTCGCTGGCGGAGCTGGTGAAGCACATCCACGACAATCCGGGCAAGGTGACCTACGGCACGACCGGCCAGGGCAGTCCGCAGGAACTCGCCACCCTGCTCTTCGCGCAAACCCTGTCGCTCCCCGCGATGACGGAAATCCAGTACAAGGGCAGTTCGGCCGCGCACCCGGACCTGATTTCCAACCGCATCGATTTCATGATCGATCCGCTGGCCGCCTCGTCGCCGCACATCAAGGCCGGATCGCTACGCGCGCTCGCGGTGACGACGCCGCAGCGCAACGGCAATTTTCCCAACGTGCCCACCGCGATCGAGGCCGGCGTGCCGGGCTACGATTTCGCCAGCTGGGGCGGCGTGTTCGCGCCGGCCGGAACACCGGCCGATGTCCTGGCGAGGCTGAACGAAGAACTCGCCAAAGCGCTGGCGAGCCCCGAGGTGCGCAAGCGCTTCGACGATCTGGGCCTGGTGCCGAAGTCGAGCAAGCCGCGCGAGTTCGGCGACTTCCTCACGGCGGAGATGACGCGCTGGAAGACGATCCTCGCAGCCAAGAAGCCCTGAACCGACGGGGCATCGGCCGCAAGCGTCTGTCCTTGAAAGCGCCCGTCCTTATTGGCTTTCCAGCCGGCCCCGGGGCGGCGGACTACTTGAAGCGCACGCTCACCGACGGCGTACCCGGCAGGCCTTCGTAAGTCACCTTGGCGCCGGTGCCCGGCTTGGGTGGAATCAGCTTGGAGAAAGAACCGAGGCTCAGCAGATCGCCCTTCTTCAGCTTGATGCCGCTCGCGTTCAGGTCCTTCACCAGCCAGAGCACCGCGTTGAGCGGTTGGCCGAGGATGGCGCTACCCTTGCCCGAATCGAGTTCCTTGCCGTCCTGGTCGACCATTTTCACCGTCATGTTGGCGAGCGCATCGACCAGCTCCGGCGTGGCCTTCGTCACTTCCAGGGCCTTGCCGAGCACGCCGAGTCGCGCGCCGACATTCGAGTAGGTCAGGCTCGGGCCGGTGATCTTGGAAACGTCCTCTACCACTAGGTCGGGCAACTCGATGAAGGGACGGATCTGCGCGATGTGCTTGAGCGCTTCCAGCGGCGTCTTCGCCTTGTTGATTCCCGCGTCCTTCACCACCATCACCATGTCCGCCTCGAACACCGGCCGCGCGCCGAACTTCGCCGGCACTTCGGCTCCGTCCTCCAGGATCATCTTCTCGAACAGCGTGCCGCGCACTGGCTGCGGATAGTTGAAGCGCTTTTGCACCGCGGGATTGGTGAGCCCCGCCTTGTAGCCGACCACCTTGCCGTAGTTCTGCGCGAGAAATCCGGCGAACACGTCGCGTCCGCACAGCGCATCCTCCATCTTCAGATCTGCGGGCGGATTCGGCACCGGCTGCAGATGGGCGTAGCGCGCCGCCATCAGGGCCGTGTCGACTTCGGAAGGGCAGGCAGCGCTGGCGCCCGGCGCAAACGCACACAGTGACATTGCGACAACCGGCAAGTACAGTTTCATGGTTCTCCTCCTGTAGGCTATTTTAAGAAAAGCAATCGGCCGCAAACGCCCGTCCCTATTGGTTCTTCAGGCCGTTCCCGCGGCGGTGACTGCCCGGCGCAGCTCGTTGTAGTCGCGCGTCACCGGATACTGCGGGAATTCGGCCGCCACATTGTCGGGCGGGCAAAACAGGATACCCGCATGCGCCTCGGCGAGCATGCCCGTATCGTTATAGGAATCGCCGGCGGCGACGGTGTGAAAGTTGAGTTCCCTGAACGCCTTCACCGATGCGCGCTTCTGGTCCTTCATGCGCAGCCGGTAGTCGCGCACGCGGCCGCCTGCGTCGACGACGAGTTCATGGCAGAACAGCGTCGGGTCGCCGAGCGCTCGCATCAACGGGGC
>JAPLRD010000216.1:6425-14756 GCA_026399375.1 Pseudomonadota bacterium | reverse complement strand
TGGCAATCTTGTATGCGCTCACTGTACTCCCCTGTTTCATTTCACCTGCGAGGACCGCATCCTACCCGATCGGATAGAATCCGAAACATGAGTACCGATCCCTCTTCGGAAAAGAACGTCCTCGGCGGCCCCCTGCTGGCCTGCGGCTACGATCCGCTCACGGGGTTCTTCCGCGACGGCTGCTGCGCCACGCGCGGCGCCGAAGGCGTGGCGCACCTGGTCTGCGTCAAGGTGACGGAGGAGTTTTTGCTGTTTTCTAAGGAGCGCGGCAACGACCTTTCCACGCCGCGGCCGGAGATGCGCTTTCACGGCCTCAAGCCCGGCGATCGCTGGTGCCTGCATGTGCTGCGCTGGATCGAAGCCTGGGAGGCGGGCAAGGCGCCCAAGGTGGTGCTCGAAGCCACGCACGAAAACGTGCTCCAGCTGGTGCCGCTGCGCTCGCTCAAACGGCACGCGCTCGATCTTCACTGAGCGGGCGGGTTGATGCCGGCAAAGCGCGATCAACCCGGAACGATCGCGGTCATCGGCGGCGGCCCGGCCGGTCTCATGGCGGCGGAAGTTGCGAGCGCAGCCGGCGCGCGGGTAGACGTCTACGACGCCATGCCCTCGGTGGGACGCAAGTTCCTGATGGCGGGCAAGGGCGGCATGAATTTGACGCACGCCGAGCCGCTCGAGCTGTTTCTTTCCCGCTATGACAAGCGCCGCACGAACCTCGAGCCCCTGCTCGCGGGCTTCGGGCCCGATGCGCTGCGCGCGTGGGCGCGTGACCTAGGCGTGGAGACATTCGTCGGCAGCTCCGGCCGCGTCTTTCCAAGCGACATGAAAGCCGCGCCGCTGCTGCGCGCGTGGCTGCACCGCCTGCGCGCCGCCGGCGTAAATTTCCACATGCGTCAGCGCTGGTGCGGCTGGAATGCGGACGGGGCGCTGAAGTTCTACACGCCGCAAGGCGAGGCTGCAGTTCACGCCGACGCCACCGTGCTGGCGCTGGGTGGCGGCAGCTGGTCGCGCCTGGGTTCCACCGGCGCCTGGGTGCCCTTGCTTGCAGAGCGCGGCACGCGCGTGGCGAAGCTGCGGCCGGCGAACTGCGGCTTCGACGTCGGCTGGAGCGAACATTTCCGCACGCGCTGCGCCGGACTTCCGCTGAAGCCGGTGATTTCGACTTACACGGATCCCGAAGGCGTCCTACATCGCCGGCAAGGCGAATTCATCATCACCGCGACCGGGGTCGAGGGCGGTGTCATCTATGCCTTGTCTTCGCAATTGCGCGACGCGATCGAGGCGACGGGCAGTGCGCTGCTGCATCTCGACCTCGCACCGGGGCGGGACTTGGAGCAATTGGTGCACGAACTGTCGCGCGGCCGCGGTGCGAGCTCGATGGCGAATCACCTGAGGCGCAGGGCGGGGATCGCAGGCGCGAAAGCCGGGCTGTTGCGCGAACTCCTGCCGAAGGAGGATTTTGACTATCCCGCGCGCCTCGCCGCGGCGATCAAGGCACTGCCGCTGCGGCTCGTCGCGCCGCGTCCGCTGGATGAGGCGATCAGCAGCGCAGGCGGCGTGGTATTCGAAGATCTGGACGAGTGCTTGATGCTGCGTACGGTCCCCGGCGTGTTCTGCGCCGGCGAGATGCTCGACTGGGAGGCGCCGACCGGGGGCTATCTGCTGACCGCGTGTTTCGCCAGCGGCCGCGCGGCCGGCGCCGGCGCCGTCAGCTGCTTGCGGGGCGCCCGGCGTTCTGCCGCTGCGCCGCCGGCAGAGCTTCTTACTCGTCCACCCAGGTAACCACGTCCTGCGCCGCGGCGCGGCTGGTACGAAAGCGGTTCACCGGCTGCGCCGCGTCCTCATAGCCGAAGGACATGCCGCATACCACCAGCCGGTCTTCAGGCAGGCCGAAATGCGAGCGCATGAATTTCGGATGCGCGCCCAGGGCCGCCTGCGCGATGCTGGCGACGCCGAAGCTGCGCGCGGCGAGCATGAAGTTGTTCACCCAGGCGCCGCAGTCGAGCACGCCGTACACGCCCAGCGCTTCGTCGGTGGTGACGACCATGGCGTGCGGCGCACCGAACAGCCGGTAGTTCTCCATGCCCTGCCTTGCCGAGGCCTCGCGGTCGCCGCGCGCGATGCCCGCGCTTTCGTAGAGCTGGAAACCGCACTCGCGCCGGCGCTCGAGGTAGACCCCGCGGTACTCCCGCGGAAACGGGAAATCGGGTTCGCGCTCGTGTGCGGCCACGTATGCGAGCATCGCGTCGCGAAAGCGATCAGTCGCCGCGCCGCGCGTGATCACCACCCGCCACGGCTGCGAATTGCACCACGAGGGCGTGCGCTGCGCGATTTCCAGTATCTTCGTGATCGTGGCCGTATCCACCTGCCGTGGCAGGAAGGCGCGGCAGCTGTAGCGCTCCTTGAGCAGTTGATGAAATCCCTGCGACAGCGGCGTGGATGGCTCTGCGCTCATGTCTTCCCCTTGTCCTTCATTCTGCAATCTGCCGGAAACGCCCGTCCCTATTGGCTCTTCAGCCATCGAGCTTCTGTGCGCAAAGCGGCCCCGGCTTACAGCGGCTGAATGTTGCCGTCCTTGACGATGCGTTTGTAGGTATTGATCTCGTCGCGCACGAATTTGGCGAATTCGTCCGGTTTCATCGGCACGGGTCCGATGCCGAGCTTGGCGAACTGCTCGCGCACCTCGGGATTTTGCAGGATCGCCGTGACCTGCGCGTTCAGCTTCTGCACGATTGCCGGCGGGGTGCCGGCCGGCACCCACATGCCGAACCACAGGCCGATGTCGAAGTCCTTCAGTCCCTGTTCCGAAAGCGCGGGCACGTCGGGTAGCACGTCGACGCGGCGCTTGCTCGATACGCCGAGGGCGATGAGGCGTCCCTCCTTCAACTGGCCGATCGCGGTATTGATGGGAGCCATGTAGAAGGAGGTGCGCCCGGCGATCGTGTCCTGGATCGCCTCTGGCGACCCTTTGTAGGGAATGTGCAGCATCTTCACTCCCGCGACCTGGGCGAAATATTCGGCAACGAGGTGGGCCGCACCGCCCACGCCCGCCGAGGCGAAGGGGATTTCGCCCGGTTTCGCCTTCGCCGCGTCGATCAAGGACTTCACGTTCTTGTAGGGTCCGTCCTTAGCCGCCACCATCACGTAGGGCGTGACGCCGAGCAGCGCAACGTCCACCAGATCCTTCAGCGGATCGTAAGACAGGCTCTTGTAGATGGCGGGGTTGGCGGCATGGGACGCCGACTGCACCAGGACGGTATAGCCGTCGGGGTCCGCCTTCACCACGGCCTGCGTGCCGATCTGCCCGCCGGCCCCCGCGCGGTTCTCAACGATCACCGGCTGCTTCAGGGCCTCGCCCAGGTGCCTGGCGACGATGCGGCCGGCGATGTCCGCGCCCGAGCCCGGGGTGAGCGGAATGATCATGCGTATCGGCTTGGTCGGATACTCCTGCGCCACGGCGAATACGGCTGCCGAGGCCAGCGCAAAGCCGGCGATCATGCGTACGAGGATCATGCGGTTCTCCGTTGTGAATAAAGCAGAGCGCGCTCGTAGTCGAGACGCAGGGCGAGCGCGCAAATCATTCTAGACGATTCCAAGGGCAGATGCGGGGTTCGTGCCCGGTCGTCGGTTCGTAATCGGCCCCATGGCCGCAGGTTGTCATCGCAGCGTTCGAACGGCGGCCCTTGCAAGCCGACGCTGACGTGAATTCCTGAAGGCCGCAGGCGCCGGGGCCTGAAGTCGATCCATTTTCTTGCCGGTCGCCTTCCCTCCAGGTCAAGCGGTGCGGCGTGGACGGCCCCGTTCCAGGTTTGGCAACAACCAGACGACCAGGCCGATCGCCGGCAGATACGAGCAGAGTTGGTAGACGAACGCGATACCGCTGGCATCGGCAATGCGGCCCATCGCAGCCGCGCCCAGCCCGCCGAGTCCGAAGGCGAAGCCGAAGAACATGCCGGATACCAGGCCGACGCGTCCGGGCATCAGCTCGTGCGCATACACCAGGATGGCGGGAAAAGCTGAAGCCATCAGCAGGCCGATGACGATCATCAGCACACCGGTCCAGAACAGGCTGGCGTGGGGCAGCAGAAGCGTGAAGGGCAACGCTCCGAGGATGGAGATCCAAATCATCGGCCGCCGGCCGATCCGGTCCGAAACGGGGCCGCCGACCAGGGTGCCGACCGCGACCGCGGCCATGAAAATGAACAGCTGTACCTGGGCGTCCTGCACGGACAAGTGGAACCGTTCGATCAGGTAAAACGTGAAATACGACGTCAGACTGGACGTATAGACGTTCTTCGAGAACACCAGCAGCATCAGCAGGAAGACGAAAAAAATCACGCGAGCCTGCGGTATCTCGTGGGAAGCAGAGGCCGCGCGCCTGGCCGCGTGCATCTGGCGCAGATGGGCCGAGTACCACATGCCCACCCGCGTCAGCACGAGCATGGCGAGCAGCGCGGCGAGGGAGAACCAGGCGATCGAGCTCTGCCCGCGCGGCAGTACGATGAATGCGGCCAGCAGCGGGCCGATGGCGCCGCCCAGATTGCCGCCGACCTGGAACAAGGACTGCGCCACGCCGTAACGCCCGCCGGAGGCCATCCGTGCGACACGCGAGGCTTCGGGATGGAACACCGCCGAACCGGTTCCGACAAAGGCCGCGGCAAGTAGCACCGACCCGTAGTCGTTCGCAATCGAAAGCAGGATCAATCCGAGCAGCGTCGCACCCATGCCGACGGCGAGCGAATACGGCTGCGGGCGCCGGTCCGTATAGCTCCCGATCGTCGGCTGCAGCAGCGAGGCCGTCAGCTGGAAGGCAAGCGTAATCATGCCGACCTGGCCAAAGTCCAGCTGGAACTGTTGTTTCAGCATCGGATACAGCGCCGGGATCAGCGACTGCATGAGGTCGTTCAGCAGGTGGCAGAAACCAAGCGAGATCAAAACCGGAAATACGGCCGATTCTCCGGCAGGCGGGGTTGGCGCTGCGGTGCCGGTCGCTTCTGCGGCTGCGGTTTCTTGCATGGAGAAGATCTCAGCGTTGGGTTCCGGCGAACCAGAAGGTGTGCCGTCTTATAACCCCCGAATGGTGCGCTTGTCTACGGCGGCGGGAATGGGCTCCTGGTCCGCCCGCCGCCGCGGCGATCTACCGGCTGCGTGAATCCGCAGCCGGGGTGACGCTGAAGCGCCAGGCCGGCCCGGCGTGGACGACCCAGCCGCCGGTGGGCGGCGCGAAGTGCGTGCCGAGGACCAGCACCGGCCGGTCCGAATAGCGCGCGAGAAAATCGCGCCGGGTGCGCCGCGCTGCGGCGGCGTCGACGTCGAAGTTGTTGGCGAGATCCGGTTCCGCGCACTGCAGCGGATGGTGCATCAGGTCGCCGGTGATCAGCGCTTCCTCGCCGCGCGAGGAGATGTGCACGCTCACATGGCCGGGCGTGTGGCCCGGCGTGGGTTCCAGCCGGACTTCGGGAGTCAGCACGTGATCCATGTCGACGAGTTCGGCGAGGCCGGCGTCGACGACGGGTTTCACCGAATCGCCCATGACGTCGCCGTCGCGATGCAGTGCCTGCTCGGATGTCCAGTGCTCCCACTCCCTGCGGCCGAAGAGGTAGCGCGCGTTGGGGAAGGTCGGCTGCCATTTGCCGTCGACCAGGCGCGTATTCCAGCCGACGTGATCCACGTGCAGATGCGTGCACAGTACGGTGTCGATCGATTCCGCCGGAAAGCCGGCTTCGGCCAGGTGCGCGAGGAACGGTCCCTGCAGCAGGCTCCACGCCTGGATGCTGCGCACCTTGTCGTTGCCGATGCAGGTGTCGACGATGATGCGCCGCTTGCCCGATTCGATGACGAAGCTGTGGATCGAGCCGAACAGCCGCCCGTCCTCATGCGCAAAATGCGGCCGCAGCCAGGCGTGGCGCCGCACCATTGCGGCGGTGCACGCAGGGAACATGAAGGTGCCCGGAAAGGGCTGGCCGCCCAGTTCGGCGACGCGCGTGATCTTGACGTCGTCGACCTGCCAGCTCAAGAACTTGCCCGCGGTCATGCCCGAACTCGCCGCCCGTCCGGCCCCTGCCGACCTTACTGCGGTTGTATGTCCGCGGTCTTGACGATGCGCTGGTAGTTGGCGATTTCGCTGCGCACGAATTTCGCGAACTCATCCGGCTTCATCGGCACCGGACCTATGCCGAGTTTGGCGAACTGCTCGCGCACTTCCGGGTTCTGCAGGATCGCCGTCACCTGGGCGTTCAGCTTCTGCACGATCGCGGGAGGTGTGGCCGCCGGCGCCCACATGCCGAACCACAGGCTGATGTCGAAATCCCTGAGCCCCTGATCTGCGAGCGGCGGCACGTCCGGCGCCACGTCGGCGCGGCGCTTGGTCGATACGCCAAGCGCGGTGAGCTTGCCTTCCTTCAGCTGGCCGATCGCGGTGTTGATCGGCGCCATGTAGAAAGACGTGCGCCCGGCGATCGAGTCCTGTATCGCTTCGGGCGAGCCTTTGTACGGGATGTGCAGCATTTTCACACCCGCCGCCTGCGCGAAGTATTCCGCGGCGAGGTGGGTCGAGCTGCCCACGCCTGCCGAGGCGAAGGGAATGTCGCCGGGCTTTGCCTTGGCGGCTTCGATCAGGAGCTTTACATTCTTGTAGGGGCCTTCCTTTGACGTCACCATCACATAAGGCGTGACACCGAGCAGCGCCACGTCCACCAGTTCTTTCAGCGGATCGTAGGGCAGGCTCTTGTAGATGGCGGAGTTGGCGGCGTGCGAGGCCGACTGCACCAGGAGCGTATAGCCGTCGGCATCCGCCTTCACCACGGCCTGGGTGCCGATCTGCCCGCCGGCGCCGGCGCGGTTCTCGACGATGACCGGCTGCTTCCATGCGTCACCCAGGTGCTTGGCGATGATGCGCCCGGCGATGTCCGCACCCGAGCCCGGTGTCAGCGGGATGATCATGCGGATCGGCTTGGTCGGGTAGTCCTGCGCGCCGGCGACGGTTGCGATTCCGGCGAACAGAACGGCAGCCGTGAATTTGAGCGATCGCTTCATGAACGCCGGGATCGAAGAGGCGCGGCCGCCGGTCGCGAAATGGGATCTGGAGAAAGTGGTCATGGTTCTTCCTGGGTTGAATCGGAAAGGCTGGCGCCGGACAGCCGCGGGCTGTCCGGCCGGGCAGGGCGTACTATTTCTTCAAGGCTTCGGCACGCTGGTTCTGGTAGATCTGCAGGTAGTCGTAGGTCGGGTAGAACTCGGAGCGGAACCCGCCCCAGGCGCCGCGCTCGATCGCGAGGTTGACCGCGCGCAATTTGTCCGCCGGCAGGCGCAGCGTGATCACGTGGCCGATGCCCATGACGATATTGTAGGACAGGATCTCCACGCCCTCGGGCGGAAAGTTCTTGCGAAATCCGGTCTTATCCAGATGCGCGTTGATCTCGTCCACGGTCTTGCTCTGGTCGTGGCGCAGGAATACGGTCAACAGCATGGTCGGCGATGCCGGTTGGGCGGCGGCCGGTGCGATCAGGCCAAGGGCAAGCGCAAGAATTGCGATCAGACGTACTGCGTGCATAGGTCCTCCGATATGGATTGCTGGTTGCAGGGGCGGTGATTCGGGGCAAACGGTAAATCGAATCCGCGAAACATTCTAGACGAAACCATGCGCACCCGCCCGCGCGCTCAGGCACGCTGGGCTGGCTGCGAGCGACCGACAGCCGGCGCATGGGGGGGCTGCTGCGGCGTTTCGCACAAACTCGGCTCGGCCGAAGCCGCTATCTTCTTTCCTTCATGATTTCCCGCTTGACGTCGGTGATGTCCCGGGCGCGGGTGGCCGGCGCCACGTCGCACTTGCACTGGCGCGGGCAGCGCGAACTGCGGGGGCAGATGATGCGTGCCGGCTGCTTCAGCGATTCATCGACCCAGGCAATGCTGAGGATATTCGCCACTGCGCGAATGGCCTCCGCCGCATCCCGGCCGATCTTCGCCTGGCCCCCTTTGCGAAAGCAATCCTCGCCGATGCCGTCGACGATCTCGGCGGCGTTGGCCTCGTTCGAAGAAAGCGCGGGCGCGAGGTCGATGCCGACCGACAGTGCGTGGGGGTTGCCCGCCATGTCGCGGGTGCGGATCGTGTGGCAGCAGTAGAGTTGCCAGCGGTCGTTGTCCCTCAGCACTGAAATCTGCGAAGTCGATTCGCTACGGGCTTCGCCGACCATGCGAAATACGGCCCAGTGGGGGCAGGGATCCGTGGCGTGTGTCATGTTGCCCCAGGGCAGCGGGATGCCGTTGCCGCGATACACGGCGCGCAGATGGCCGGGCGCGGTCGCGTCGAAAAAGTGCCAGTATGGGTAGGGAGAC
>JAPLRD010000216.1:0-6419 GCA_026399375.1 Pseudomonadota bacterium | reverse complement strand
CGCATGAACACCGCCGGCGTCAGTTCGAGCTTCTGCCTCGCTTCGATCCGGTATCGTTCCCGCATCAGAAAGCGGCGGAACGGCACCCTGGGGCACAGCAGGGCGCTGGCGAAAAAGCTGCATTCGAAGTCCCGCCACGCGAGCAGGACATCGCGCGCCTCGATGCCGGCGTGAAAAGGCGAGCCGCTGTCCGGGCTTTCGCCCATCTCGCCTCCGGTCGCGTGGGGCGATTTCAGGCCGTCTCCTCCGTGCAGCACCTTGTGCCCGATATGGGACGCCAGATCGAACTTCAGCCGTGCCGGATCCGCCTGCAGGGCCTTGTTCAGATAAACAGTGCCCGGCGGATCGAAAAACGAGCGCACCACGCTTCGCACTTCGTGCTCGTTGTCCCGCGCGAGTACCGGCTTGCGCTCGAACCAGCGGATCTCAAGCCCGTGGCGTTTGCACAGTTGGATCAGGTCATCGACCTTGAGCGGGAAGGCGCGCTTGCCGACCTTTTCGGCGGCGCGTTCCAGGTCGGGAAATTCGTTGCGCGATATCTCCTGGTGCGCGCGTATCAGCAGATGCGCGAACTGGCGTCCCGTGGTCCCGGTTTGCGACAACAGTTCCGGGATGGCTGCCTGCAGCAGATTCTTGGAGAACAGAAACGAAGGCTCGAACGGGATCGTTGCGGCGCCGCCGGCGGCTTTTTCGCGCGCCGCCGGCGCGAACTCCGCGTTCTGGTCGAGAAACCACTCGGGTTCGCGCTGGAAGATGCGCGCGATCAGGGCCAGCACTCCCTGGGACGGCGTGCGGCGCCCGCTTTCGATCATGCTGAGGTAGGACACCGACGGCGCCGACTGCGGATCGATCTGCGCGCAGCGCGCCGACAGGTCGTCCAGCGTGATCCGGTGCTCCTTGCGCAGTGCGCGCAGCTTGGTCCCGAGGAAGTGGTTGTTCCTGACGATGCGTTCGATCATCTTTTCGCCCATCCGGTAAAAACCGCCATGTGAAGGTATGCAAGCATAGTTTTGTAAAGTTAACACTGTCAATATTTATTGTGTAGATTTCACACAATTGATGGGTTACGGTGCAGTCACCTACTTCAACGCCCAAGGAGATTGAAATGATCAAACATCCGCGCAGGCACGCCGCCGCGATCAACGCGATAGAGGAAGACTGGCAGGAAAACCCGCGCTGGCGCGACGTCAAACGCGGCTATACGGCGGAGGACGTGTTTCGCCTGCGCGGATCGGTGGCCATCCAGCACACCCTGGCGCACCGCGGCGCGGACAAGCTGTGGCGCCTGCTCACCACCACGCCTTTCGTCAACACGCTGGGCGCCCTTACCGGCAATCAGGCGATGCAGCAGGTGAAGGCGGGATTGAAGGCCATCTATCTGTCCGGCTGGCAGGTCGCCGCCGATGGAAACGACTCGTGCCAGATGTATCCCGACCAGTCGCTGTACTCGGTGTCGAGCGTGCCCAGCGTGGTGCGACGGATCAACAACGCGCTCATGCGCGCCGATCAGCTGCACCATGCCGAGGGGGACAATTCGACGGACTGGTATGCGCCCATCGTGGCGGATGCGGAGTCGGGTTTCGGCGGCGTGCTGAATGCGCACGAGCTGATGAAGGCGATGATCGAAGCCGGCGCGGCGGGCGTGCACTTCGAGGATCAGCTGGCGTCGGTCAAGAAATGCGGCCACATGGGCGGGAAGGTGCTCGTACCGACGCAGGAGGCGGTGCAAAAGCTGTGTGCCGCGCGGCTCGCGGCCGACGTCATGGGCGTGCCCACCGTACTGCTCGCGCGCACGGACTCCGAGGCCGCGACGCTGGTCACCAGCGATGTCGACGAGAACGACAAACCGTTCATCACCGGCGAGCGCACGGCGGAAGGCTACTACCGCGTGCGTGCGGGATTTGACCAGGCGGTGTCGCGCGGCCTCGCCTATGCGCCGTACGCGGATTTGATCTGGTGCGAGACTGGCAAGCCGGACCTCTTGTTCGCCAAGAAATACGCCGAGGCGATCCGCAAGGAGCATCCCAACAAGATGCTCGCCTACAACTGCTCGCCCTCGTTCAACTGGCGCAAGAACCTGGACGCCGCGACGATCGCGAAATTCCAGCGCGAACTGGGCGCCATGGGTTACAAGTTCCAGTTCATTACCCTCGCCGGCTTCCACGCGCTCAACTACGGCATGTTTGAGCTGGCGAGCGGCTATGCCGAAGAGCAGATGACCGCGTATGTGCGCCTGCAGGAGGCGGAATTCGCCGCCGAAAAGCACGGATACACGGCGGCGCGCCATCAGCGCGAAGTCGGCACGGGCTATTTCGACGCCGTGACGCAGGTCGTACAGGGCAAGCTGGCTTCGACCACGGCGCTGTCGGGTTCGACCGAAGAGGAACAGTTCCACGATGCGCCGGCCAGGATCGCCGCGGTGGCCTGATTCCGCGGTTCTTCGGCTGCATCCCGGAAAACGCGCCTCCGCAGCGTCAGGACGCGCGTTTTTCGTCCGCTGCCGTCCGCCGATGACGGCGCGCGTGCGCTACCGTCCTTTGGAAAGCCGCTTCAGATTGTCGATCACCGCGTCGATGCCGTGCTGTCTTACCAGCGATTCCAGCCCTCGTTCCATCGCTGCGCTTTCCTCGAGTTCGTCGACGTTCGCTTCCACCTGTCGCGCTTGGTATGTGAGGCAGCCGGGCTCGCACACCGTGACGCACAGGGGTTCGGCCAGCGGCGGCTCGTCTTCGCACATGTCGCATTTCAAGGGCAGGCCTGAATCGGGTTCGATGAAGTAATCCCTGGACGGGCAGGAGGCGCGGCAGAAGCTGCACTCGCTGTATTGCTTGCCGTTCAACTGGTAGAAATGCCTGCCGTCGCATTCGCTTCGCGTGAAGTTGCCGGCGTACACCGGTACGTACTCGTCGTTGATCTCGTCGGTGACCACGCGGATGCGTGAGCGCGCCGGATTGATGCTGCTGTACCTCGGCTTGGCGTGAAACGCCGAGCAGGCCATCTCGCAGGCGCGGCAGCCGGTGCATTTTTCGACATCGATGCTGATTTCCTTGACCGTCTTCGTTGTGACATCGGTTTTCACGGCGCGTCTCCCATTCGTCCCCGGAACTACCCCGCTGTTGCCGCCGGCTCGCCGGCGCAAACGCCGGCCCCGGCCGCCAGGATGCCCCTGCTCTCCAGATCATCTGCCACGTAGCCCAGGTCCAGCCGCTCCAGCGTCTGCCGCGTCGGTATGCCCTCGCTGTTCCAGCCCTTGAAGGCGTAATACTTGGAGAGCAGTTCCTGTTCGTATTGTTCATCCCGCTTCGCCCAGTGGTCCTCGGGCGGACGTTCGTCCTTCCTGCGCAGACCTCTTCTCACATTCACGGCCCGCACCAGGGTGCGGATTCTCTGGAACGTTTTCCACAAGCGCTCCTTGTCCATCTCCATGCCGGTCGCATGCGCTATCATCTGGGGAATGTTGTTCATGTGATAGGCGACGCCGCCGCCGAACTGGCCGCGGAACGAGGACACGAAGCCGCAGAGGCCGGTGGAATCGTCGATGTAATGCATCGCCTCGTTCCAGTCGACGATCTCGCACGTCGCCTGATCGGAAATGTCGTCGCGCTTCACCCATTCCAGAAAATATTTCTTGAACTTCTCGTCGGGCACGGCCTCCCATTTTTCGACGAAGGCTTCCCTTTGCTCCTGTGTGGGCAAGGGATCCTGCGGGAACGATCCTTCGATCTGGGTGATGCTCATCTTTTCGCCGGTGGCGATCATGAGGAAATAGGCCGGGTTCAGCTTGCCGAGCTTGATCGGCAGCTGCTCGAATTTCTTCGTGGTGTTGTGGTCGTAGGCTTCGGCGCCGTTGCCGATGCGCTTTGCCGCGCGGGACACGCTGTCGGCCAGCACGTCGCCTATGCCTTCGCGGCGCACGATCTTTTCCAGCAGGTAGAAGAACCGGCCCCGGCTGTCGGCCGGCATGTCCGGGAAGTCCTTGTCGGTCAATATGCCGGCCTCGAGCAGTTCCAGCGCAAAGGCGATGACCTGCGGCGTCGAGTAGGAATCGAGGCCGTACTCCTGCGCCACGCCGAGAATTTCATAGCTGAAGTCCAGCTCCAGGAAGGCCGCCATATGGTAGGTGTCCTTGCCGAAGCACTTGTAGCCGAAGCGCTGCCGGCCGGGCCAGTTGATCACGTTGCGGCATTTCTTTCCGCAGTTGAAGCAACCGGTCTGCCGGTCCATGTGATCGTACTTCCAGTTGGTCCAGCGCTCCTGCAGTTCGTCGCTCCAATAATTCTTTCTGCGCGTGCGCGCGTTGCCCCAGGCGAAATGGTTGTGGTGGAAGCTGTCGTCCTCGTCCACCGCCATCCAGTCGCCGTTGCCGTCCCCCTCGCCGATCTTCTTGTGCAGCACCTGGCTGAGTTCGAACAGTTCGGCCGCACGGGCCACGTTGAGGTCCCGGGTGCCGCGCACGGCAATGGCCTTCAGGCGCTTGTCGCCCATGATCACGCCGACGCCGCGGGACGCGCTGGCGTGATTGTGGTCGATGGACGCCATGTAGACCCGGTTCTCACCGGCGAGGCCGATGGCGGCCACCTGCACCCGCTGGTCCTTCAGTTCCTTCTTCAGCAGGTCCTGGGTTTCGGTGGTGCCCTTGCCGCGCAGGTGCGTCGCGTCGCGGATTTCCACCCGGTCATTATGTATATAGAGGTAGACCAGGTCCGGGGCCTTGCCGCGAATGATGATCCGGTCGTAACCGGCAAACTTCAGTTCCGGTCCGAAGAAGCCCCCGAACAGGGAATGCGACATCAGGTTCGTCTGCGGGGAAAAGGTGTTGACCACGGTCCGGTTGGCGGCCGGAGCCGGCGTGCCGTTCAGGAGGCCGGTGCTGAAGATCAGCAGATTGTCCGGAGAAAACGGGTCGGTGTCGGGCGGAACGCGTTCGAACAGGATCTTGGCCGCCGTCCCCTGTCCGCCCAGATAGAGCTCGGTGTCTCTGGCGTCCGATGCCACTTTGTCGATGCGGCCCGTGGACAGATCGATTTCCAGGTTGAACCCTGTCTCGGCGTATTTCATGCTTGGCCCTCTTCGCGGCTACCCATTTTTCAATCGTCGCGTCATCTGCCCCTGCTCCCTGCTCATGCCATACGCCTCCGATGCACTGTGCCGGTTCGAGTGCATCTGAAGTCGGCGTCCGGTGGCAATCGCGGCCGGTCGCATCCCCATCTTTGCAGATGGGGCCCCTGCTCCCTGCTCATGCCACCACCGGCAGGCAGAAGTAGGTTTCCCGCGCATAGCTGCATGCGGAGCAGGCGAAGCGAACGGTCAGTTTGTCGCACTTTACGCCGCGTTCGCACGCATGCGAAAGATCGATGGCCTCGCCGCAATCCGGGCAGGCGCGGGGCATGACGATGGTCACTTCCATCTTGTGGCTGCGGAAATCGCCTTCCACGACCAGCGCGCGGCGCTCGTATGCGGCAATGCCCCAGCGTTCGAGGTCGCGCAGCAGGTCGTCGAAAAAGGCGGTCGTTTTCGCCCCTTGTTCGCGCGCGAGCGTTCTTCCGGAATCGGTAAGCATGGATCGCGGCGCCGTCGCGGCGTAAGTCAGTTCGCGGCTCAGCGACTGCACGATCGCATCCTCCAGGCCCCGTCCGCGCAGGGTCGCCTTGGTGAAAAAAGCGCCCACGCCCATGGGGCCGAGCTTCTCCAGCCGGTCCGCGTCCTGCACGATGCGGCAGGACCCGTCGCAGGGCAGGCGGTCGTCGTACAAGGCGCGCAAGGCCCCGAGCACAGTCTCGATTTCGCCGCGCGCCATGCCGAATTCGGCGAGCATCGCCCCGGCCAGGATGGCCGCGTGCTCTTCTTCCGGTATGTCGTCCTTGTGGTACTCGCCGTCGTGAAACTTGCCCGCGTCATGGTAGAGCGCGACAAGTGAGGGGAGGAAGGGATCCACCCCTTCCATGGCGGACAGCGTGTGCGCAATGGCCGCCGTGCGCAGCGTGTGCTCCAGCAGGAATTCGGAGGGCGCCTGCTTGCTCTCGCGGTTGTACCGCGCCTCGGCTTCGACGAGCGTCTGCGCTATGCGGGCGTAGAGCCCGGGATGGCGCTTCTCCAACAGGTTTCGCACGTCGTTCATCGCCGTCGTTTGTTACCCTTGTTCGGGCCCGCTCAATGCTTTATCGATTCTGCCATCTTCCCGCTGCGACCGCTTCGGAACGCGCCCCCGGCCAAGTGTGAATGGCGCGGGAATTCCCTAGCAGAACAGTCGAGTTAACCCATATCAAATTCGTGGAAACCTGTCTCGCGGGTTTTTAGACCTGTCCGGTTCTGTAGCACATGAATTGTCCGCTTTTTCTGTTGAGGGCGGGAAGCGGCGAAGGGCGTAGCCCGTAGCCGATTGCCGCCCTCAACGGCGCACCTGGCGGACGGCTCAGGCG
>JAPLRD010000160.1:13560-15241 GCA_026399375.1 Pseudomonadota bacterium | reverse complement strand
CGATGACCAGGGACAGGAGCAGAAAGTGGCCCGAAGTGGCCGCCGGTCCGTGCTGAGCATAACCGCCTAGTCCGACCACGCTGACGAGGCAAAGGACCGACCATAGACGCCAGGTGTAAGTGATGCGCCGGCGCTGGAACCAGAACAGCCACACCAGGGAAAGAAGAAGGAGCTGCAGACCAAAGACCGGTCGCCATCCCATTATGGGAATGCGCGAAAGGGAGAGCGCTACCATAGGCAGCGACACGACTCCCAGCCAAAGCAGAATTTCGTTTAAGAGAGTGTCGCGCAGGAGTGCGACGTAGTCGTTCGATTTCACAATGAAGTACCACCATCCGATGTCGGCGGCATTTTGACCCTTGGTCGCTGATGCCGATATTGGTTCTAGATTAGAGCATCAAGTGATCGGCCAACGGAGACACGATTTCCCGCGGGGGCGCGGCTATCCACGCTTTGCCCTCATCGCTGTATTCATGGCCAAATCTCTTTTCGCGCCTGGCGCGCAGTCGTTCAGTGGATCGGGCGTGGCATGAATCAGCCCGCGGTTCGGAGCGTGAAACAACAAGGCGTGTTGGCAGCGTCGCCGACTACTCGACACCGCAGGATAGCCGTAATCACGCAGAAAGTACGTTGAGATTAATTGCGCGACAGATTGGCCTTGAGCGGTTTCGTTCAGGCAGTGTCGGGTTACTGTCTGCGTACCGGCCACTCGTCGGCGGGGTTTTCGGTTCGTCCCGGCGGCAGGTCAAGGCCGGGTCCGGCCTGTGGCACTTGAAAACGGAGCGTCGGCTATCTGCGCACACCGGCCTAATGAGGCCACTGCCAGCAGAGGACGACAGCATGCGCTGGGCATGGTACTCCATCGCCAACCGCCAGTACGCGGCTGGACGCGCCGGCCCGTGTCGCGCGATCCCGCCCCGTGGCTCTAATCCGCGCGCAGCTTGGCGCGTCGCGCCACGCGGCCCCAGCGCTCGGAATCGCGTTCCATCAGCGCTTTGAATGCATCGATCGAGATCGTCTCGACTTCCAGACCCTGCTTCGTGAGCAAGCCCTTGGTTTCGGGTTCTTCAAGGATTTCGTTCACCGTCTGGTGCAGGCGCCGGACGATCTCCATAGGCGTGCCAGCGGGCGCAAACAGCGTGTACCAGATATCCACCTCCGCTCCCTTGATTCCCTGCTCCGCTAGCGTAGCGATGTCGGGGGCGTTCGGGGATCGCTTTTCGCTTCCCAGGCCCAACACCAACAGTCTGCCTTCCTTGACGTAGGGTAACGCAACGTGGATCGGCAGGAACATGACGTTGACGTTTCCGGCGATGACGTCGGTCACTGCGCCGGACGAACCCTTGTAGGGAATGTGGAGCAGGTCGGTCCCGGTGACCAGCTTAAACAGCTCCATCGATACGTGATGCGGCGTGCCCGATCCGGGCGACGCATAGGTGATTCTGCCGGGCTGTACCTTCGCCGCCTCGATGAGATCGCGCGCATTGGCGAAACGCGTGGCCGGGTTCGCCACCAGCAGCAGGCGCCCCCAACCCAGCAGCGCAACCGGTTCGAAATTCTTGAACGGATCGTACTGCGCGTCCTTGAACACATACGGATTGATGACGAAGTTGTTCGGCGCCACCAGCAAGGTAAGACCGTCGGGTGCCGCGCGCGCCACCGCCGCCGTGCCGATGTTGCC
>JAPLRD010000160.1:0-13527 GCA_026399375.1 Pseudomonadota bacterium | reverse complement strand
GATTTTCCATCTTTCGTTGATGCGCTGGCCTACTGTGCGCGCCAGAATGTCGTTGCCGGTCCCCGGCGTATAGGGAACTATGATCTTGATCGGTTGCGAGGTGTACGACTGCGCGACGGCAATGCTCGAACCAAGCGCGCAGCACAGCATGGCTGCGACCATAGCGATAGTTTTCCGGGGTCGATGGGGCAATGCAGGCAAATGCATGATCGGTCTTTCTTCCAGTGCGGACCGCTATTCGCGGTGAAAGTCGTTGAATGTCGGAGCGGTCCCGGAGAACCCCAATTCAGACCAGCGCTCGCGAACGCGCTCGTACACGCTTTGCCGCAGCAGCGTACTTTGCGGAAAGTCCTTCAGGTAGCGATGGGGCTTGCAGGCGTCGATCAGCGCCTTCGAGCCGTAGGGCCGCAACTCCGGCGGGCCCTGGCTGGGATCCAGGCCGGTCGACCAGGTATTGCGCAGGATGTCGATGTTGTCCGCAGGATTGCAGCGCGTGGCGAGCGCCCAGAGCACATCGTTGAGGTTGGTTGGATCGACATCATCGTCCACGGCGATGATCCACTTGCTGTAGTAGGCCGCGGCGGGGCACTGTGCGGCCAGCGCCAGGACCTGCGCCACATGCCCGGGGTACTGCTGTTTGAGCCCGACCACCGTCATGCCCCAGCCCGAGGCCGCCGCCGGGTGTGCATACACGCCGCGTATCCCCGGTATGCCGAGCGATTCAAGATTGTCCCAGATGCGGGCCGAACGCATGATGGCGTAGTAGGCACCAATCTCGCATGCCGGGTAACGCGCCATCAGCGCGGCGGTGAGGATTGGATTGCGCCTCATGTGCAGCGCCTTGACCTCAATCACCGGCTGGGGCGCGCGAACGCCGCCGTAATAGCCAGTGAATTCACCCAGCGGTCCTTCGGCCTCCTTCGTTCCCGGATGGATCAAGCCTTCGATCACGATCTCGGCATGCGCTGGAATGGGCAGGTCCACGACCACGCCGTCGGTAAGTTGTACCGGCTCGCCGAGCAGCCCGCCGGCCACGTCGAGTTCGGAGTCCTGCGAGCCGAACGCCTGGGCGCCGACCATGAACAGGATGGGATCGATGCCGTAGGCCACGGCTACGGGACACGGCTTGCCCAGGGCCCACCACGCATCGCGGTCGAGGCCGCCGTGCTTCCCGGGCGAGGTATACATCCCGACCCGGCGTGGGCCGTGAAGCATCTGACGGTAGACGCCGACATTGATGCGGCCGGTATGCGGGTCGCGCGTGAAGGTGGCGTCGCCCGTGCCAATGTACCGGCCTCCGTCGCCAGGCCAGAATCTGGGCACCGGCAGCCGGGTGAGATTGATGTCGTCGCCCGTGAGGACGATCTCGTTTACCGGCGCGTCCTTTGAAGCCACCCGCACCGGCGCGATCCGCCGCCCCATGATGCGCCGGGTCTCGACGATCAGACCGGAAAGCGTAAGCTCCGGATCAAGGCCCAGCGCTAGCGCGTAGCGCCGCGTGCTGGCGCCCAGCAAGTTGATCAGCACCTGTCCCTCAACGAGTTCAGTAAAGCGCGAGAAGATCAGCGACGGCGCATCTTCCCGCTGCGCGGCCATATAGGCGATCGCCGACAGTTCCTCCTCGAGATTGACCGGGGCATCGATCCGTTTCAGTTCGCCGGCTGCTTCAACCTTGCGCAGCCAGCCGCGCAAATCCCGCGCGCCGCGCCGCTCATCGGCGGGGGGCGCAGGTGCGCTTTCGATTCCCGAGAAATCTTCCATTTTTTACGATCGCTCCCTTACCCTGTGCCGCCTCTCGATTTGCAACGGTAACATGGACCGGATGAGCTTGTGGCGCGAGAATGGTCCGGTCGCGCCAAGTCCATACATTCGCAAGCCGCGAAATCAATGTCGAAGCTGAATCGTCAATTCCGAATCCATCTCGGTGAGCGCCTCCAATACCATATTGATTAGCCCTTCGTCTTTGTCTGTCCATGTCGCATCCTCTTCAAGACTGGTAGTCGCAACAGGAGCAATGTCGATGTCAACGAATTTGTCACCTATCTTTAGAACTTGTATGCCCGCTGGATGTTCTACGACCTCCCAATCATCCGGAATGTCCATTTCGGCTGTTATCTTGATATGAAGTTTCTTCATGATGATGAATCTCCTGAATTTTCCTCGGCGTGGTGACGCTATATGAAAGACACGAGGGTTTCGGGTTACGGCTCAAGCCGCTAATAGTCGGCCTATCGGCCGACTGAATTCAAAGTCAAAACCATGCCCTTCGACCTACATTCTTCTGTGAGACACGAAATTCAAACCCTACCGCTTGAAAGCGGCGGGGGTCCGGATTCCCCAAAGAGACTCTAAAACCGGGTCTTGGGCCAGACGCGCCTACCTATCAGCCCGCGCCTTCAGTTCCTTGCCTGCCTTGAAATGCGGCACGCACTTCTCCGGCACCGCAACTTTTTCACCTGTCTTTGGATTTCTGGCCGTGCGCGGCTGTCGGCGGTTGATGCCGAAGCTGCCGAAGCCGCGAATCTCGATGCGCTTGCCTTTGACCAAGGTGGCGGACATGGCACTGAGGATGGCCTTTACGGCCTCCGCAGCATCTTTAAATATCAGTTGCGGATAGCGTGCCGCCAGCTTGGCGATCAGGTCGGATTTCGTCATGGCGGGTAATGTAGCGCAAAATCGATAAGCAGCAGCCCGGTCACGAATTCTGGTTTCGTTCCGGATTTGCCATCCTGCACATTCTTGCTTGCGTTTCGGCCTTGTTGAGAGCCGTGATTTCCTTGCCGAACGCATCGCGCTTGCTGGCTCCGGCCTTGGTCGCCTCGATGCTCTTGACGCAGCGCCAGCGCTTGCCGTTCTTGGTCAATATCTGGCGCATTTGATTGATCGGGTGATGGGCACCACAGTGATAGCAGAAAGCAGTTTCAGTCATCAATTTTTCTTGAGTGGGTCCGGTACTGTGTTGGGGATCGTCGGGCTGTTCGTGAGCCCGAGGGACACAGCGCAGCCGATGAGGATGGATGTAACACAGGCCAGGGCAAAGAGACGGGCGAACAGGCGACGTTTCACAGTGTCAGCGTATCACGATTTAAGTGTGGGATTAGCGCCGCACGCCGCCGTGGCGTTCTTCAGCCGGACGAGCCCGCAAGGAAATAGTGATCTGCCCGTTGTTTTCCAAAGTGGCGTTACGCACGTGCCCGATTTCCGAGCAGCCGGCCGCCGGAAGGGCTGCCGCCAACTGCCCGGTCTGGCGCTTTCCGCCAAATTGGAATGGCCCCCTCGTGGGGCCTTTTTAATTTTGCAGAGTGGGCGGTACTTCGAGACGCCGCCGGTTCGACCGGCGGATTCCGGTGGACGCCGCGCAGGACACGCGCGGGCTCGAGTGCGCTATTCTTGCCCCATGTCGATGTCATCAACCATCACAGGATTCCGCCAACCTCACGTCCAGGACCGCGCGCTGCTGTGGTGCGTGCTCGCCTCCATCGTGCTGCACGTGCTGGTCCTGTTCGGCATGTCGCGCCAGGAGGCGCCGGCGCCACCGTCGAAGACCCTGTTGGTGCTGACCGCGACACTGGCGCCGTTTTCGGCGGCACCGCGGGCACCCGTGCCGGCGCCGCAACCTGAGCGCGCGCCGCCAAGAGTCCCGGAGCCGGTGCCGCCGCCGCGACCGGCGTTGACAAAGCCGCTTCCTTCGTCCATCCCGGCTCCGCAAAAAACGGCGCCCGCGGAGCCGGCTCAGACAGCGCCGCCCGCGTCTGTGCCGGCATCTCCTAGTGTGATGGAACCCTCCACGCCGCCCGCAGCGCCGTCGCAGGCCCGAGCGGCGCCGCAGGCGCCGGCCGGCGTTCCCGGGACGGAGGCTGCCGCGAGGTCAGGCAGTGAGGCCGACGCAGGAACGCGCGAGCAATACCGGCTGGCCCTGATCGTCGCCGCCAGGCGCTACAAGCGCTACCCGGCAGTCGCCATGGAAAAAGGCTGGCAGGGAAGGGTCGAGGTACGCATGGTGATCGGCGCCAATGGCATGATCGCCAGCGCGTCGATCAAGACCAGCAGCGGTCACGAGGTCCTGGATAACCAGGCGCTGGACATGTTGAGAAAGGGCAAGACCACCGTGCCCATCCCTGTGAGTTTGCGCGGCCGCGAGTTCGATATCGACATTCCGGTGATATTCAACCTGGACAATCCCAACTCCTGAAGCGGGGATCAGCCTGCGTGTTCCGGCGCGACGCACGTGGCTGTAGTGGTGCCGGTGCGCGAGGCGGAGCGGTCGGCGTTGTCGACGATTTTCATCAGCGCCAGAATCCCGACCAGCGTGGTCAGATAAAACAGCACCTGGATTCCGTCCGGGCGCGCGCTATAGCCGATCAGGGTATGCAACACACGGCCGGCGATGCCCTGGTCCGATATCAGCTCCGACGTGTCCCATATGCTTTCACCCATGGCCGGGAGAATGTCGGCCTGCACCAGAAACGCCGCGCCTTGTGCGGCCATCCCGGCTGCAAGCAGCAAGATCATCCATCCGGTCACGGCGAACAGACGTGAACCGGGGATGCGCAAGAGCCCGAAATAGAGCGTAGCCCCCAAGGCGGCGCCGGTGCCGACGCCGATGAGGGCGCCCGTCAGCATGCCGCCCGTTTCACCGGGCGTTGAGGCGGCGACGCCGTAGAGGAACAGCACCAGTTCCGATCCTTCGCGCAACACCGCCATCGCCACCACGGCGGCAAGAACGTACATCGGCCTGGCGCCGCCGCGTATGGCCGCGCCCACGCTTTTCAGATCCAGCGCGAGATCGCGTCCTTGCCGGCTCATCCAGATATTGTGCCAGCCGAGCATGATCACTGCGGCGAACAAGATCGTGGCGTTGAGAATTTCCTGTCCTATGCCCGACGCCGCCGCGGCAATGGCCTCGGCGGACAGGGCGACGGCGGTCGCGCCCAGGAGGCCGCCCGCGACGCCGCCGCCCACCCACAGCGCGCGCTGGTTCACGCCGCGCGTGGCGGCGAGTACGATGCTCACCACGAGAGCGGCTTCGAGCGTTTCCCGAAAAACGATGATGGCGGCTGCGAGCATCGGTGTGGATTACTTCGCGACGATCTGACCTTGGGCTGTTTTTTCGTGATACTCGCCGACGAACTTGTAGGTACCCGCCTTCAGCGGCCCGATCGTGATCGTCGCCTGTCCGTTACCGGGTATGACTTTCTCGCGCTTCAGGTCGTGGCTTTCGAACTCCTCCGGCGTGGGGTCGAGGTTCTTGACCAGCAACGTTAGCTTCTTGCCGGCAGGGACCTCCAGTTGCGCCGGTTCGAAGCGATGATCTTTGATGGTCAGGGTATAGCCATTGTCTGCAGCCAGTGCGTGAACATTGAATAGCCCTGCACTTAAGGCGGACGATGCCAAGAGGGCGACGGTAAGGGATTGTTTCATTGCAGTTCCATCGTTGGTTGGTTTGTAGCGGAATGATAGCCATTCGCATTAACGATGTCAAGCGAGATGTTATGCAGAAGTCTGCAGCCAGACTTTTACGCGCGTTTTCTGCTATCGAACGGGGCCTAGTGTCCCGAATCATTAATTCGCTGAAGAAAAAACGCCGAGAATCGGCGCCATACGGCGTTGCAAATGCTCGCAAGCCGTCCAGGCTTGCTGCGCTTTGCGCCTTGTCTGGCGCCGATTTCGACGCTTTTCTGTTTCGGACGCCTGGGATGGAGCAAATACTTATTCAACGAACTAACGATTCGGGACACTAGCCTGGTGTAGAAATAATGCGGCGAGCGCCGTTGTAGCGCCGGATCCAGTAGTCGGCACGCAGATTCTCCACGCGTACTTCGCCGCCGCTGGAGGGGGCGTGGATGAAGCGTTCCTCGCCCAGGTAGATGCCGACGTGCGAGTAATCGCGGCGCTGGGTATTGTAGAAGACCAGATCGCCAGGCTTGAGCGCGGCGCGCTCGACGGGTTCGCCCACTCGGCTGAGATCGAAGGTATTGCGCGGCAGCGCCACTCCGGCACCCTCCCGATAGACGTAGGCGACCAGCCCGCTGCAGTCGAAGCCGGTCTGCGGCGACAGGCCGCTCGTGCGGTAAGGCGTGCCCAGATGCGCCAGCGCTTGCAGGGCGACAGTGCTCGCGCGGTCGGTCGCCCGGATCGTCGGCGGCATGGCAGCGGCGGGTTCGGGCTCGGTCTCCGCAATCCGCCCTGAATAGCTAGTACAGCCACCCAAAGCGAGGCATAGGAAGCCGATTAAAAACAGTGGATTATGCCTCTGCATTGAAGTAATCTAGGAGATATTGCCTGAAAAGTAAAGAAAAATTGACCTTATCGCGCTGAGACGGCCAACAATCCTCGGGCGTTAAACGGATACTGTCGTCGATAATCGGTTATTGCCCTCAATTAAACTCCCCTGGTTCATGTCACTTCCTGCAGATGATCAGATCGGCACCGTGTTCGGCGCCGATGGCGAGCTGAGCCGCGCGATCGGCGGCTTTCGCGTGCGGCCGCAGCAGATCGAGATGGCGCAGGCCATCGCGCAGGCGATGCGCGACAACAGCCTGCTGGTGACGGAGGCGGGAACCGGCACCGGCAAGACCTTCGCCTATCTGGTGCCGGCGCTGCTCTCGGGCGGCAAGGTGATCATCTCCACCGGAACGAAGAACCTGCAGGACCAGCTCTACAACCGCGACCTGCCCACGGTACGCGACGCGCTGCAGGTGCCGGTGAGCATCGCCTTGCTCAAAGGCCGCGCCAATTACGTCTGCCACCATCATCTGGAGGGCGCCCTTCTCGACGGGCGCTTTGCCAGCCGCGAGGATGTGACTTACCTGCACAAGATCGCGCGCTTCGCCAAAGAGACGCACTCGGGCGACAAGGCGGAACTCGCCGATGTGCCGGAAAACGCCTCCGTCTGGCAGTCGGCGACCTCGACGCGCGAGAATTGCCTGGGCCAGGACTGCAAACAGTACAAGGAGTGTTTTGTCATGGCGGCGAGGCGCGAAGCGCTCAACGCCGACATCGTCGTGGTCAATCACCACCTGTTCTTCGCCGACGTGATGCTGAAAGACGAAGGCATGGCGGAGCTGCTGCCGGCCTGCAACACGGTGATACTGGACGAAGCGCATCAGCTGCCGGAAACGGCGACGCTCTTTTTCGGTGAAAACCTGAGCTCGGGCCAGCTGCTCGACCTGTGCCGCGATACGCTGGTCGAGGCGATCGCCTCGGCCGGCGACGTGCCCGAGCTGCGCCCGGCGGTGGCCGCGGTGGAGAAGGCGAGCCGCGACGTACGGCTCGCGCTGCCCCTCGACCTCGCTCGAATCGCCTATGCCGCGGCGATGCTGAAGGATGTCTTCAAGGATGCGCTGGCGGTTCTGGACGACAGGCTGAAGAAATTGTCCAAACTGCTGGAGACGCAGGCGCCGCGCGGCGAAGGCCTGGAAAACTGCTGGCAGCGCGCGCTCGACATGCACGCCCGGCTCGAGCGCTGGCGCGACGCCGAATCCGAGGGCATGGTGCGCTGGACCGAAACCTTCAGCTCCAGCTTCCAGTTGAATGCGGCGCCGCTGGACATCGCCAAGATATTTCGCAAGCAGCTGCAGGGCCATCCGCGCGCCTGGATTTTCACTTCGGCGACCCTGGCCGTGAACCGCGATTTCAGCCATTACGTAGGAGAAATGGGGCTGGAGGACGCACGCACCGCGTGCTGGGACAGCCCGTTCAATTATCCGCAGCAGGCGCTGCTCTATGTGCCCGAGGGCCTGCCCGCGCCCAGCGATGCGGCGCACACTGCGGCAGTAGTCGAGGCGGCCTGGCCGGTGATATCGGCCAGCCGCGGCCGCGCCTTCCTGCTTTTCACCACCCTGCGTGCGATGCGCCGCGCGCACGAGTTGCTGCAACAGCGTTTCGAGCGCGAAGGCGTGGATTATCCGCTGCTGCTGCAGGGCGAGGGCACGCGCACCGAATTGCTCGAGCGCTTCCGGCGGCTGGGCAATGCCGTGCTGGTGGCAAGCCAGAGCTTCTGGGAGGGCGTGGACGTGCGCGGCGAGGCGCTGTCGCTGGTGGTGATCGACAAACTGCCATTTGCCCCTCCAGATGACCCGGTGCTCGCCGCCCGCATCGAGCATCTCAACAAACAGGGCAAGAACGCCTTCATGGAGTACCAGCTGCCGCGCGCCGCGATCAGCCTGAAGCAGGGCGCCGGACGGCTGATCCGCGACGAAGCCGACCGCGGCGTGCTCATGATCTGCGACCCGCGCCTCATCAGCAAGCAATACGGGCGGCGCATCTGGAAAAGCCTGCCGGCGATGCGGCGCACGCGCGTGCTCGACGAAGTGACGGAGTTCTTCGCCGCCGCTCCGGTAGAATAGCGGCATCTTGTGACAGTGACGTCCTTTGAGAGGGGTGTCCTGTGAGAGCGGCGTCTTGTGGGAGGGGCGCCCTCGCCCCGATCGGTGCAGGCTCGAAGTCCCATCGGCCCGGGGGCGGGCCTCCTACGCTTCTGGGGCGGATCCCCGGACCCAAAACGCAAATCGTTTGAGACAGCCATACATGAACATTCTCGTAACCGGCGCCGCCGGCTTCATTGGTTCTGCCCTTTCGCTGCGGCTGCTGGAACGCGGCGACCGCGTGTTCGGGCTGGATAATCTCAACGATTATTACGACGTCGGTCTCAAAGAAGCGCGGCTGGCCCGCCTGCGCGTCTATCCCGGTTTCGAATTCGAAAAGGCCGACATCGCCGACCGCGAAAGCATGGCGCGCTTGTTCGCACAGCGCCGCTTCGATGCCGTCATGCACCTCGCGGCACAGGCAGGGGTGCGCTATTCGATCGAGAACCCAAGTGCATACGTGGACGCCAATCTGGTCGGATTCGCAAATGTCATCGAAGGCGCGCGCCGCTCCAAGGTAGGTCACTTCGTGTTCGCATCCTCGAGTTCCGTCTACGGCGCCAACGCCAGGCTGCCCTTCGCCGAGGACGACAACATAGACCATCCGGTGTCGCTCTATGCAGCGACGAAGAAAGCGAACGAACTGATGGCGCACAGCTATGCCCATTTGTACCGCCTGCCCTGCACCGGGCTGCGCTTTTTTACGGTGTACGGCCCATGGGGGCGACCGGACATGGCGCTGTTCAAATTCACGCGCGGCATTCTCGCGGGCGAGCCAATCCCGGTGTACAACCGGGGCGAGATGGTGCGCGACTTCACCTATGTGGACGACACAGTCGAGGGCGTGCTCCGGGTGATAGACCAACCGGCGCAAGCGGATCCGGCCTGGTCGGCAACTGCGCCCACACCATCTTCCAGCAACGCGCCCTACAGGATTTACAATATCGGCAATAACCAGCCGGTGAAACTGCTGCGCTATGTCGAGGTGCTGGAACAATGCCTGGGAAAGAAAGCGAAGCTCGAATTGCTGCCGCTGCAGGCGGGCGACGTGCCCGAGACCATCGCCGACGTATCTCGGTTGCAGTCGGCGGTGGGGTTCAAGCCCGCAACGCCGGTTGAGACCGGCATAGCGCGCTTTGTCGAGTGGTACCGTTCGTATTATAAGGTCTGAGATATTTCACGAAGGTCATCTACGAGAGTCATCCAAGAAATGTCATACCGAGGCCATGGCCGAGGAATCTGCTTCTAGTACTAGAACACATTAATTGCGAAGCATGTCTGTGTTGTAAGCGTAGGAGCGAGCTTGCTCGCGAATCGTTGAATTCGCGAGCAAGCCCGCTCCTACAAAGTGGTGTGCCAGACGGCTAAATTGCTCGCCACAATGTTTCTCAATTTACGTGTCATCGTACTAGTGCCTTACGAAAAGCAGATTCCTCGCCAAGAAGGGGGTGGGGCCCTTTCTCCACACCTTGCTCGGAATGACATAATCAGAGACGCGCGTAAGTTCCGATTCATCAACCATCGAGGTAAGCATGAAAGTACTGATCACCGGCGGCGGCGGATTCTTGGGTTACCGATTGGCGAAGGCCTTGCTCGCACGCGGCACGCTCGCCGACGGAGACGGCAAGCAGCAGGCGATTTCGCAGATCACCCTGCTCGACATCGGTTTCCCGGCTGAGACCGATCCGCGCCTCAAGTGCGTGAAAGGGGATTTCACCGATCCCAAGCTGCTCGCAGACCTCATGGGGCGGGATACGGGTTCGGTGTTTCATCTGGCGGCGGTGGTGAGCGGCGGCGCCGAGGCGGATTTCGAACTCGGCATCAAAGTCAACCTCGACGGCACGCGCGGCCTGCTGGATCAATGCCGCAAGCAGGCGCGGCCGCCGCGCTATGTTTTTACCAGTTCGGTTGCGGCATTCGGCGGCGATCTGCCGCCGGTGCTGGACGACTCCACCACGCCCAATCCGCAAACTTCCTACGGCGCGCACAAAGTGTGCGGCGAGTATCTCGCCACCGATTACACCCGCAAGGGCTTCATCGACGGGCGTTCGCTGCGCCTGCCGACCATCGTGGTGCGCGCCGGCAAGCCCAACCTCGCGGCGTCTTCGTTCGCGAGCGGCATCCTGCGCGAGCCGCTGAACGGCGATATTTCGGCCTGCCCGGTCGGCCCGGAAACCGGCGTCTGGCTGCTGTCGCCCGGCAAAGTGGTCGAGGCTTTCATTCGTGCGCATGAGCTGCCATCGTCCGACTGGGGCGTGAATCGCGTGGTGAATCTGCCCGGCATCACCGCCACGGTGGCGCAGATGGTCGAGGCGCTGCGCAAGGTCGCCGGCGACAAGGTCGCGGCCCGCGTCGAATGGAAACCGGATGCGCGCGTCCAGGCCATCGTCAAGACCTGGCCCGTGCGCTTTACCACGGAGCGTGCGCTGAAGCTGGGGTTCCAGGCCGACAAGGACGTGGAATCGGTGATTCGCGATTACATACGCGACGAGGGCATCAAAGTATAGAAGACGTCCGGGGGGCGAAGCGGGCCAATCGCGAGCAAGCTCGCTCCAACAGCGACCGAAGTTGTAGGAGCGAGCTTGCTCGCGAATCCAAGCCAGCCTACCAATTATTCCCCCACAACATCCACCACGGGTCCTTCTTGCCGGTGGTGCCTTTGAAATACGCGCTGTCGGGAAAGTTCTTGTGCATCACGCGGTCGGCGTCGTTGCGCAAATCGGTCATGCCCAGCGCGTCGTAGGCCCTCACCATGACGTATAGCGCTTCCTCGATCGCAGGCGCCTGGCCGTAATTGAGCAGTGCGAACTGCACCCGGTTGGCGGCCGCGACGTAGGCGCCGCGCCGCATGTAGTAGCGCGCCACATGCACCTCGTACGAGGCCAGCGCGTTCACCAGGTATTTCATGCGCGCAACACCGTCCGGCGTGTACTTGCTGTCGGGATAGCGCGTGACCAGTTCCTTGAACGCGTCGAACGAATCGCGCGCGGCTTTGGGGTCGCGTTCGCTCAGGTCCTGCCGGCTGAGCTTGCCCAGAAGTCCCAGGTCCTCGTTGAAATTGACCAGGCCTTTCAGGTAATACACGTAATCGACGCTGGGATGATTCGGATGCAGTTTGATGAAGCGGTCGCAGGCCGCGATGGCCGAAGCGTGGTCGCCGTCCTTGAAATAGACGAAAGCCAGTTCGATCTGCGCCTGCTGGGCATAGCGGCCGTAGGGGTAGCGCGCTTCCAGCTTTTCCAGATACTTGATCGCGAGGGTGTAGCCGCCGCGCGCAATCTCTTCCTTGGCTTCGGTGTAGAGCTTGTCGGCCGACCAGCCCGCCGTTTCGTCCTTCACGTCGGGAATGATGCCGCAGGCGCACAACAGAAGGACAAGAATTACCGCTAAACTACGTTTCATGATCGCAGGTGACATTATTGAAGTAACGGAAAATTATAACGCAGTCGAGAGCCAAGAGCGGCAGGTTCCTGCCGATTGCGCCGGAATGCGCTTCGACCAGGCGCTGGCGCGCATGTTCCCGGAGCATTCGCGCAGCCGCCTCGCCGCCTGGGTCAAGGACGGGCTGGTGAAGCTCGATCGCGTCGCGGTCGATGCCAAGCGCAAGGTCTGGGGCGGGGAGTGCGTGTCCCTGGCCCTGCAGCCCGAGCCGTGCGACACGGCCGCTGCCGCCGAGGCGATAGCGCTCGATATCGTGTACGAGGACAAGGCCTTGCTGGTGCTGAACAAGCCGGCCGGGCTGGTGGTGCATCCGGGCAGCGGCAACTGGCAGGGCACCATGCTCAACGGACTGCTGCATCATCACCCGCCGCTCGCCGGCATCCCGCGCGCCGGCATCGTGCACCGCCTGGACAAGGACACCAGCGGCCTGCTGGTCGTGGCGAAAACGCTGGAAGCGCAGACAGACCTCGTGCGGCAGTTGCAGGCGCGCACCGTGTCGCGCCAGTACCTGGCGCTGGTGCACGGCGTGGTCGGGCGCGACGGCGCGGTGGACGCGCCCATAGGACGCCACCAGACCCAGCGCACGCGCATGGCGGTGACCGAACACGGCCGGGCGGCGCGCACGCATTACCGCGTGCTCGAGCGCTTTGAGCGTGCGACCCTGCTCGAGTGCAGCCTGGATACCGGGCGCACGCACCAGATCCGCGTGCATATGCAGTCCCTGGGCCATCCCCTGGTGGGCGACCCGGTCTATCGCGCGGGTCGTGGAGCGGCGGCGGGGCCGCTGGCGGACTTCAAGCGTCAGGCGCTGCACGCCTATCGTCTCGGCCTGGTGCATCCGGCAAGCGGCAAGTCCTTGCAGTGGGAGGCGGCGGTGCCTGCGGATATGCGGGAGTTATTGCTGGCCCTTTCCGCATGAGCACGAATGACTGGATCGAGCCGGACTGGCCGGCGCCGCGTGGCGTGCGCGCGCTGATCACCACCCGCACAGGAGGCGTGAGTACTGGCGCGTACGCCGGTCTCAACCTCGGCATGCGCTCGGGCGACGAGATTGATGTGGTGGCGCGAAACCGGGCCAGTTTGAGGAAAAGTCTTCCGGCAGAGCCGCTGTGGTTGCGGCAGGTGCATGGGACCGCAGTGGCCGAGGCCGGCAACGCGGGGGAAAGCCCGGAGGCCGATGCCGCGCTCGCGCGCAAGCCTGAGGTGGTATGCGCCGTGCTCACCGCTGACTGCCTCCCGGTGCTCTTGTGCGACGACGAGGGGACGGTTGTCGCCGCCGCGCACGCGGGCTGGCGCGGATTGTGCGCCGGGGTGATCGAACAGACGCTGCGCGCCATGGACCGGCCGCCGGAAGCGCTGCTCGCCTACCTAGGGCCGGCGATCGGCCCCGAGGCCTACGAAGTCGGCGTGGAGGTGCGGCAGGCATTCGTCGCGGCAGACCCGGAGTCCGGGGCGGCATTCACGCCGGGCGAGCCGGGCAAGTTCTACGCCGACCTGTATGCGCTGGCGCGGCGGCGTCTCGCGCGCTGCGGCGTGAGCAGAATTTACGGTGGCGGCTACTGCACCTACACCGAGCGCGAGCGCTTCTATTCCTATCGCCGCGACGGCGCCACCGGGCGCATGGCGAGCCTCATATGGATGGAAGGATAGAGATCTGGATGGAAGGATAGAGCGTTGCACGAGATGACACCCCTGATAAATGTCATTCCGAGGCCGAAGG
>JAPLRD010000120.1:11331-11816 GCA_026399375.1 Pseudomonadota bacterium | reverse complement strand
CCCGCCCGGTACGCAAAGCCTACCGCGAGCTGCACTGCTTCGACACCACGCCGCCGGCGGACGTGGAGTTCTACAGCTGCGCCTGGGGGCGTGCGTACACGCCGAATCGGGAAACTGCCGCCGACGCGATCGAGGCGCAGGCGCTGGGCACGGTCGATTTTCCGCGCGTGATACGCGCGGCCTACGCCGCCGGTGTGCAGACCTTCATCGAAATCGGGCCGGGCAATTCGTGCAGTCGCATGATAGGCAAGATACTCGGCGCCCGCCCGCACTTTGCCCGTTCGCTCGCCGTCGCCGGGCAGGCTCCGGTGACGCAGTTCCTGCGCACCATGGGCCAGCTTTACGCCGAGCACGTGCCGGTGGATCTGGACATCCTCTACGGCGGCGAGGACGCGGGGCAACCGCACGCCGACGCCGACTCCAGATCAGCTGGAAAGAGCGTCACGGTATCGATAACAGGCGCGCCGTTTTTGACGCCTGCGCTT
>JAPLRD010000120.1:0-11297 GCA_026399375.1 Pseudomonadota bacterium | reverse complement strand
TCCCGCGCTCGAATCCGCTGCCGCTGAAGCGCCAGTCCACAGGGACCTTCGGTCTGATCCGGCAACAGCCGCAGATGCATGGCAAGCGCACGATCTGCCGCAAGCTGCATCGGCGGACGCATTCGCCGACGCGGTGCTGCAGGCGGCGGTCGATGCGGAGCGCGCGACGGTAGAAGCGCACGAGGCATACCTGCGGTTTTCGCAGGGTCTTGCCGGAACCCTGGCGCAGGCGGTGGCCGCGCAAGTCGGACTGCTCAACGCAGCCGCGCGCGCGGGCGTGGTGATCGCGGATGCGCAGTGGCCGCAAGACCCCGGATCGGACGCGCCCAGGCGCGCGGCGGCGGATGCAACGCCTGCGGCTCCCGGGCGGGAAGCAGAAAAGCGTGAGCTGTCGCCTGCAAACGGGATACCCAGGTCGTTGGATCGCGCGGCCTGCCTGGAATTCGGGCGCGGCATGGTCGGCCGCGTGCTCGGGCCGCAATTCGCGGCCGCCGACGCCTTCCCGACACGCGTGCGCCTGCCGGACGAGCCGCTGATGCTGGTGGACCGCATTCTCGAAATCGACGGCGAACCGCTGTCGATGACGCACGGCCGCGTGGTGACCGAGCACGACATCCATCCGGGCGCGTGGTACCTCGACTGCGGGCGCATTCCGACCTGCATCGCCGTCGAGGCGGGCCAGGCGGACCTGTTCCTGTCGGGGTTTCTCGGCATCGATTTCCAGACGCGCGGCCGGGCCATGTACCGCCTGCTCGACGCGAAGGTGTGTTTTCATCGCGGATTGCCCGGCGCGGGCGAAGTCATCCGCTACGACATTCGCATCGACCATTTCTTCCGCCAGGGCGATACCTGGCTGTTCAAGTTTGCATTTGAAGCGACCGTGGCCGGGAAGCCGCTGCTAAGCATGACCGACGGCTGCGCCGGTTTCTTCTCGCAGGAAGAACTGGCTCTCGGCAAGGGCATCGTGCGCACCGCGCTCGACTTGCGGCCCGTGACGGGAAAGCGCGATGCGGATTGGGAACATCCGGTCGGCATGGGCGTAGAGAGCTACACGCAGCAACAGCTCGACGCATTGCGCGCGGGCGACCTCGCGGCGTGCTTCGGCGATGCGTTCGCCGGCCTGCGCCTGAAGAATCCCGTCACCCTGCCCGACAAGCGCATGCGGCTGGTGCATCGCATCGCGCATCTGGATCCCGACGGCGGGCGCTTCGGCCTGGGGCTGGTTCGCGGAGAAGCGGACATCCATCCCGAGGACTGGTTCCTCACCTGTCACTTCGTCGACGACCGCGTCATGCCGGGTACCTTGATGTTCGAGTGCTGCCTGCACACGCTGCGCGTGTTTTTGCTCAGGATGGGTTGGGTCGCTGAAGAAGGCAGCGTCGTCCTCGAACCCGTACCCGGCGTCGCCAGTCAGCTGAAATGCCGCGGGCAGGTGCTCGATACGACAAAGCTCGTGACCTACGAGGTTTCCATCAAGGAAATCGGCTACGGGCCGGAACCTTATGTCATCGCCGACGCCCTGATGTACGCCGACGGCAAGCCGATCGTTGAAATCACCAACATGAGCCTGCGCTACGCCGGCATGTCGCGGGAGGCGATCGGTTCACTCTGGTCGGCGGCCGCCAAATCCGACGATGCGTCCGTCGACCAAGCGGCGAAGAAGCCGGCCATCTTCGGCTATGACCGCATTCTCGCTTTTGCGGTCGGCAAGCCGTCGGAAGCGTTCGGCGAACCGTACCGGATCTTCGACGAAGGCCGCGTGATCGCGCGCCTGCCCGGACCGCCGTATCAGTTCATCGACCGCATCACGGAGATACGCGCCGAGCCGTGGAAGATCGTGCCGGGAGGCGAAGTCGAGGCGCAGTACGACGTGCCGCCGGACGCCTGGTATTTCGCGGACAACCGGCAGGGCGACATGCCGTTTGCGGTGCTGCTGGAAATTGCGCTGCAGCCCTGCGGCTGGCTCGCGGCCTACATGGGGTCGGCGCTGACCAGCAACGTTGACGTGTCCTTCCGCAACCTCGGCGGCGGCGCCACCCAGTTCGCGCCGGTTCTGCCCGGCAGCGGCACTTTGTCCATCCGGGTCAAGCTCACGCGCGCTTCAAGTTCGGCCGGCATGATCATCCAGTTTTTCGACTACGAAGTGCACGCGGGCCGCACGCTGATCTACAAGGGCGACACCTATTTCGGTTTCTTCCCGAAGGTCGCCCTGGAAAAGCAGGAAGGCCTGAAGGACGCCAAACGCTATCAACCGTCCGCCGCGGAAATGTCGCGCAGCCGCAGCCTGGTGTTTCCGGAGTCCGCCACGTATCCCTGCGGCCGTCTGCACATGCTCGACCGCATCGAGTGCTGGGTTCCGGACGGCGGGCCGAAGGCGCTGGGATTCATACGCGCGACGCGGCGCGTGCGTCCGGACGAGTGGTTCTTCAAGGCGCATTTCTTCCAGGACCCGGTGGTACCCGGGTCGCTGGGCCTGGAATCGTTTCTGCAGTTGCTGAAATTCATCTCGGTCGAGCGCTGGGGCAGCGCAGAGGGTGTGCGCCACGAAGCAGTGGCCACGCGCGAACGGCACGAATGGACTTATCGCGGGCAGGTCATTCCGACAGACGGTCTGGTCACGATCGAAGCGGTGGTGACCGCAGTCGACGACCGGCGCCGCCTGCTGCGCGCCGACGGCTACCTTTCGGTGGACGGCCGCGTGATCTATGCGATGAAAGATTTCACCTTGCGCCAGGTCGGCAGCTGACCGGCGGACGCTAATCAACCATTCGATGATGTCGCCAAAATACAAACGCGTGTACCTGAGCGCACTGGGCTACGAGCTCGGGCCTCAGATCGTGACTTCGGCCGAAATCGAGGCGCGCCTCGCACCGGTCTATGCACGGCTGAACCTGCAGGCGGGTCAGCTGGAAGCGTGGACGGGGATCGTCGAGCGCCGCTGGTGGGAACCGCATGCGCGTCTGTCCGCCGGCGCCACTGCCGCCGCGCGCAAAGCGCTGGCGAAAACTTCAGTCCAGCCCGCGGACCTTGGCGTAGTGATCTACGCCGGCGTCTGTCGTGAAAATTTCGAACCGGCCACGGCCTGCGCGGTGGCAGACGCGCTTGGCGTGCGGGGTGCTGCATCCGTCTACGACCTGAGCAATGCCTGTCTCGGCGTACTCAACGGGATGCTCGACGTCGCCAACCGCATCGAGCTCGGCCAAATCCGCGCGGGACTGGTCGTGTCCTGCGAATCGGCGCGCGAGATCAACGAGATTGCGATTGCCCGCCTGGCGGACCAAGCGGCTGGAGCTACGGACATGAACCAGTTCGCCGAGGCGCTCGCTACCTTTACCGGCGGCTCCGGCGCGGTGGCGATGCTGCTGACGGACGGATCATTCGCAGGCGCGCAGGGACATCGTTTGCGCGGCGCGGTATCCCAAGTCGCGCCGGAGCATCATCGCTTGTGCCGCTGGGGCCTGGAGCCGGCGGCCGACGGCCAGGGCTACGCACAGTACATGGCGACGGATTCGGTGGCCGTGCTGAAGCACGGCGTGAATCTTGGCCAGCAGACATGGCAGGCGTTCCTGGCCGAAATGGGTTGGATGCCGGAGCAGGTAGATCGCGTCATCTGCCATCAGGTGGGCAGCGGACATCAGGACGCGATTCTGAAATCGCTGAATCTGCCGAAAGAGAAGGATTACACGACCTATCGATACCTCGGCAACATGGGCACGGCGGCGCTGCCGGTCACCGCCGCGATCGCCGAAGAACGCAGCGTGCTCAAGGCCGGCCAGTCCGTCGCGTTTCTCGGCATCGGCAGCGGACTGACCTGCCTGATGATGGGGCTCGAATGGTGAGCGGCGCGGTCGACAAGATGCCGGGTTTCGATCACGAGCTCTATCCGTTCACCGGCATCTGGCGCGAGGTGAACGGTTTCAGGATGCACGTTCTGGACGAAGGCCAGGGCGATACCGTGCTGATGCTGCACGGCAATCCGACCTGGTCGTTCTTCTTTCGCAACCTGGTGCTCGGGCTGCGCGGGGCGCACCGCGTGATCGTGCCCGACCAGATCGGCTGCGGCTTGTCCGACAAGCCGGACGAGAAAGCCTACGAATACACCCTCAGCCGGCGCGTCGACGATCTCGCCGCACTCATCGATCAGCTCGACGTTCGCGGCCGCATCACCCTGCTGCTGCACGACTGGGGCGGGATGATAGGCATGGCCTACGCCGCGAAGTATCCGGAGAAGATCGGCAGGCTGGTGCTGCTGAACACCGCGGCGTTTCCATTACCCAAGGGCAAGAGGCTTCCGCGCTCGCTGTGGCTGTGCCGCGAGACGCCGCTGGGGGAGCTGATCATACGCGACACCGGATTGTTTACCAGCATCCTGGCGCGCTGGGCCGTGTGCAAGCCCATGGCGCAGCGCGTGAGAGAAGCCTACCTGTGGCCCTACCGCCTGCCCGAAGAGCGCACCGCGCTGTTGCGCTTCGTGCTGGATATCCCGCTGCGACCCGGCGACCCGAGCTACGACCTTGTTTCGGATGTGGCGGCGAAATTGCCGCACTTCAACGGCCTTCCGATCCTGATACTGTGGGGCGAAAAAGATTTTGTCTTCGATCACCATTTCCTGCGCGAATGGCAGCGCTTGCTTCCGGACGCCGAGGTGCATCGTTTTCCGAACGCGGGCCATTATGTGCTCGAGGACGCCGGCACGGAAATCCTGCCGCTCATCGAGGATTTTTTCGAACGCCGTCCGGGCCATGCTTAAGAAAACTCTGAAAAAGGGGCCCACGGCCCCCTTTTCCCATCCCCCCATCACAGTGAAAAACCTCGCCCAAGGTTTTTCAGAGGTCGCCTGAGGGAGTGCCTGCCAATTACGGAAATATCGCCGCGCATCTGACGGAAATGGCGAAGCTCCAGCCCTCGCGTCCGGCGGTCATCTGCGCGAACGGCCGGGATGCGCAGGGTGCGGTGGCATACGACCAGCTCAGCTTCGGTGCGCTGGACGAGGCCAGCAGCCGCCTCGCTCACGGTCTCGAAAGCGCAGGCATCGGGCGCGGCGTGCGAACTGCATTGATGGTGCCGCCAAGCCTGGACTTCTTCACCGTGACATTCGCGCTGTTCAAAGCCGGCGCGGTGCCGGTGTTGATCGATCCGGGCATCGGCCTCGCCAAGATCCGCGGCTGCCTCGCCCAGGCGCGGCCCGAGGCGTTCATTGGTATCCCCAAGGCCCATGCCGCACGCGTCGTATTGGGCTGGGCGCGCGACAGCGTGCGCATCAAAGTCACCGCGGGTTCGAAGTGGTTCTGGGGCGGGCATACGCTGCAAGGCCTGCTCGAGCGCGCGGATGGCATGGGGCCCTTTGCGGCAATCGAACCGGAACCGGATGAAACCGCCGCCATCCTGTTCACCAGCGGCAGCACCGGCGCACCCAAGGGCGCGGTCTATACGCATGCGATATTCGGCGCGCAGGTGGAACACATCCGCCGGCTGTACGGCATCGCGCCGGGTGAGATGGACCTGGCGACCTTTCCTCTGTTCGCCCTGTTCGGTCCGGCGCTGGGCATGACCGCGGTGGTGCCGGCGATGGATGCTTCGCGCCCGGCGAGCGTGGACCCGGCGAACATCGTCAGCGCGATCGAAAAGTTCGGCATCACCAATATGTTCGGCTCCCCCGCGCTGATCAACCGCGTAGGGCGCTACGGCGAAGGACAGAAGATCGGCTTGCCGAGTTTGCGCCGCGCCATTTCCGCCGGCGCGCCCGTGCCGGCCAAAGTGCTTGCACGCTTCGCTTCGATGCTGTCCCCGGGGGCGCAGGTCTTCACGCCCTATGGCGCGACCGAGTGCCTGCCGGTGGCCTCCATCGGCAGCGACGAGGTTCTCAAGGAAACGCGGCACCGCACCGACGCAGGCGCGGGCGTGTGCGTCGGCCGGTCGGTGCCGGGCCTGGAACTCAAGGTCATACGCATCAGCGACGATCCGATCGACACATGGAGCGATGCGTTGGAACTGCCGGCAGGCGAGATCGGCGAGATCGCCGTGAAGGCGGCGCACGCGACGCGCAGCTATTTCGAACTGCCGCAAGCGACCGCACTGGCGAAGATTCAGGACCCCGGCGACGGCGGGTTCTACCATCGCATGGGCGACGTCGGCTACGTCGACAGTGGCGGCCGGCTGTGGTTTTGCGGGCGCAAGGCGCACCGCGTTGCCGCGCGCGGACTGACACGGTTCTCGATTCCCTGCGAAGGCGTGTTCAACGCACACCCGAAGGTGTATCGCACCGCCCTCGTCGGCGTCGTACGCAACGGGGTGATCGAACCGGTCTTGTGCGTAGAACTGGAAGCCGGCGCGCGCGGCGATTCACAGGAAGCCATTCGCGATGAACTGCGCCGCCTCGGCGCAGGCCATGAACACACGCGGGATATCGATACCTTTCTTTTCCATCCCGCGTTTCCCGTCGACGTGCGGCACAACGCGAAAATATTCCGCGAAAAGCTGGCCGTGTGGGCTGCGAAAGAGTTGGCCGGCGCAAAGCCGGCGGCGGGGAAGCCCGATTGAAGGCCCTGGTCACAGGCGGCGGCGGATTTCTCGGCCAGGCGCTCGTGCGCGGGCTGCTTGCGCGCGGCGCCGGCGTGCGCAGTTTCTCGCGCAGCGAGCACCCGGCATTGCGCGCCCTGGGCGTGGAGCAACTGCAGGGCGATCTCGCGGATGCCGCAGCGCTTTTCGCGGCGGTGCAAGGAAGCGACGCGGTCTTCCACGTTGCGGCCAAGCCGGGCATCTGGGGCGATTACGCGGACTATCACCGGATCAACGTCGCCGGCACGGAGAACGTCATCGCCGCCTGCCGCAGGCATGGCGTGCGGCGGCTGATCTACACCAGTTCGCCCAGCGTCGTCTTCGACGGCTGCGACATGGAAGGGGTGGACGAGTCGGCGCCTTATCCGGCCGAATACGAGGCGCACTACCCGAAGACCAAGGCGCTGGCCGAACGTTCGGTACTCGCGGCGAACGGCGCGGAACTCGCCACCGTGAGCCTGCGTCCGCATCTCATCTGGGGGCCGGGGGACAACCACCTGCTGCCCAGGCTGGTGGCGCGTTCGAAGGCGGGGCAGTTGCGCCGCATCGGCTCGCGCCGGAATCTGATCGACACCATCCATGTGGAGAACGCAGCCGATGCGCACCTGCTCGCAGCCGACCGGCTATCGCCGGGGTCGCCGATTGCGGGCAAGGTGTATTTCATTTCGCAGGGTGAACCCGTGCCCATGTGGGACATGGTGAACAGGCTGCTCTTTGCGGCGGGCGCGCCGCCGGTGACCAGGGCGGTGCCGGTGTGGCTGGCGATGTGGCTGGCGCGCGGGTTCGAAGCCGCGCATCGCATGGCGAACAAGAGCGAGGAACCGCGGCTCACGCGCTTCGTGGTGCGGGAATTGTCGACGGCGCACTGGTTCGACATTTCGGCCGCGCGCCGCGATCTGGGCTATGCACCGCGCGTATCCATGGACACGGGGCTGGAGCAACTGCGGCTTGCGCTGCAAGGCGGCAGACCCGGGGGCGGCGCATGAACCCGCAACCGCTTTCGCTGAGGCAGGGGGGCAACGAGCGGCGCGCATACTTCGCCCTGGCCGGGGACGCCGAGCTGCAGGCCGTGCCAGCCAGGCCGGAGTCCATTCTGAGCGCATCCGAACTGGCGCACTTCGGGGGATTGCGCTTTCCGCTGAAGCAGCAGGGCTTCCTGCTCGGCCGGTTGGCTGCGAAGCGAGCGCTGGGTGCGTTCCTTGGCGAACCCGATATGCGCCGCATCGATATCCGTGCCGGCGTATTCGGCCAGCCTCTGGTGCGCCATCCGTTGGCCGACGGCGCGGAAGTCTCGGTCAGCCATTCGCACGGCCTTGCAGTGGCGCTGGCCTATCCGGTGGAACTGCCGATGGGCGTGGACCTTGAAATCGTTTCGGTGGCCGCCTCGGGCACGATACTCGGCGAGTTGCAGCTTTCAGCAGCGGAACGGACGTGGCTGGCAACGAGTGGGGTGGGCGAAACCACCGCGTGCGGCATTCTGTGGACTGCGCGCGAGGCGCTCGGAAAGTCGATGAAAATCGGCTTGAACTGCCCGCTCGGAACGCTCGCGCTCGAGCGACTGGAGTCCGCCGGGGATGCCGCGTGGATGGGACGGTACGCCAACTTTCCCCATTCGCGGTGTCTGTCGCAGGAAATCGACGGCCGCGTACTGTCGATCGCCATGCCTCTGGCCGTGGAACTGACGCCCTGGCCGCAGTTACGGTAGAGGGGTTTTCGCTCGGCTAATTCAATGCTTGCGGAATGACTTTTCCCGGGTTGAACAGGCCTTTGGGATCCAGGGTGTGCTTGATCGAGCGCATCAGCGAAAGTTCGGTCTCGGACTTGTACTGGCGCATCTCACCCAGCAGATAGCGGCCTATGCCGTGCTCGGCGCTGAAGGTACCGCCGAGTTCGTTGACCACGCCATAAGTGAGTTGGTGCACTTCGTCAATCACCGCGTCCGGATCGGGAAAGGCAGCCCACGCCGCGTTGGTGAAGACCGGTACGAAGTGCAAGTTGCCGTCACCCAGGTGTCCAACGATGATGATCTGCACGCCGGCAAAGCGTTGTTCCAGCGCCGGGGTGATGCGGCGCAGGAACTCGGGAATTTTGGAAACCGGAACCGCGATGTCGTGGGAGATGCCCCTGCCTGCAGCCTTGATCGCGTCGGTCACGTTGTGGCGCAGGTCCCACATTGAGGTGCGCTGCGCTTCGCTTGCGGCGATTACCGCATCGGTGACGAGGCCGCGAGAGAACGCGGTCTGCAGAATTTGTTCCACACTGTTCCGCAATCCGGCTTCGTTGGAAGCGCAGTTGAATTCGGCGAGGATGTGCCAGGGAAGGTTCGGGTCCAGCGGGCTTGGCGGATTCGACATGAACTTCAGCACCATCTGCAGCTGCGGCCCGTTCATGGTTTCGAAGGCCGACAATTGCGGACCCAACTCGGCCTGGAACACGCCGAGCAGCTCCACCGCGGCGTCGATGCCGGCGGGCGCGAGCCAGGTCGAAATATTGTGCGTGTTCAGCGGATGGAGCTTGAGCGTGGCCGCGGTGATGATGCCGAGCAGGCCTTCCGATCCTATGAACAGGTGCTTGAGGTCGAATCCGGTGTTGTTCTTGCGCAGCCCGCGCAAGCCGTGCCAGATCGTCGCATCGGGCAGGACCACCTCCAGCCCGAGCACGTTCTCCCGCGTATTGCCGTAGCGCAGCACGCCGGTGCCGCCTGCGTTGGTGGCGATGTTGCCGCCGATCTGGCATGAACCTTCGGCGCCGAGGCTGACCGGATAGTAGCGGCCGGCTTCAATCGCGGCGCGCTGCACGTCGGCGAGCACGCACAGGATGACGCTGCCCTCGCCGGGATAGGGAACAGACGCGCCGGTGAGGCCGGTATTTCCGCCCTGCGGCTGTATCGGTACGGAGTGCACCGTGCAAAGCGCCACCACCGCTGCGACTTCTTCGGTGCTGCGCGGGCGCACCAGACACTTCGCATCGCCCTTGTAGCTGCCGCGGCAATCGGTCACGAACGCGTCCAGATCCGCGGCTGCAGTCAACACCCCCGTCTCGCCCGCGATCTGCACCAGACTCTTGATCAACGCGTCCAAATCAACCCCCTGTCGTTATCGATTGCATCAATTCCGCCAGCCGGCTGCGCGCCGCGGCGGCGCTGCGCTCTTTCACCGGACCGTAGCCGCGTATGCTTTCCGGCAGGCGCGCGATTTCCGCGGCCAGGGCGATATTATCCGCCCGCAGCTCGGGCAGGATGGCCTCCAGCGTGGCTTCGTATTCCTCTATCAGCCTGCGCTCCAGGCGGCGCTCGGCGCCGTAGCCGAATAGATCAGCCGGCGTGCCGCGCAGGAACTTCAACGGCGCCAGCAGGCGGAATGCGCTCATCAGCCAGGGACCGTAGCTGCGCTTCTTCGGCTCGCCGGCGGCGGGTGCCGTGCGGCTCAAGACGGGAATCGCCAGATGAAAGCGCAGGGTGAAATTCCCCGCGAAGCTGGCTGCGAGGGCGCGTGCGAATTCGGGATCGGTGTAAAGCCGCGCAATCTCGTATTCGTCCTTGTAGGCGAGAAGCTTGTAGTAGCTGCGTGCGACGGCTTCGCTGACCAGCGTGCTGCCGGGCAGCAGCGCGTTTTCCGCTGCGCGAACGCGTTCGACGAAGCCGGTGTAGCGGTGCGCATAGGCGCTGTCCTGGTAGGCGGTGAGGGCATCGCGGCGCCGTGCGATCGCTTCGTCGAGATTCGCCGACGGTCGGTGCGCCGGCAGGTCCGGCTCGTGCGCGCGCGCGAGCTTTTCCACGCCTTCGGGATCAAAGGCCGCGCGCCGCCCCCAGAGGAAGGCGCGCTTGTTGTCCTCCACTGCAACGGCGTTCAACTCGATCGCGCGGATCAGCGCCGCCGCGGATACGAACATGTTGGTCATGATGGCATCGCCCACCAGAATGGAGGCGAGGCGCGTGGCGTCGAGAAAATCCGCCGCGTCCGCGCCGACCGCATCGCGCAGCTGCTGTTCCATCGCCGCCAGCGGGAAGGGGTGGTCCGGGTTGCGCACGAAATCGCCGGTGATCGCCTGTCCGGTATTGACGATCGCCTTGCTGAATCCGGCCTGCGTCTTGGCCAGGGCTTCGTCGCTGACTGCGACCAGAATGTCGCAGCCGAGTACGAGATCGGCTTCGCCGGTGGCGATGCGCACCGCGTGGAGCTTGTCCTGGCTGTCGGCAAGGCGCACGTGAGACAGCACGGCACCGCCTTTTTGCGCGAGGCCCGTCATGTCGAGGACGGACACGCTTTTCCCTTCCAGGTGGGCGGCCATCCCGATCAGCGCGCCCAGGGTCACCACGCCCGTTCCGCCTATGCCGGCGATGAGCATGCCATAGGGGGCCGCCAGGTCCGGCAGGTGCGGTTCCGGCAGGGGGACGAAATCAAGGGCGTCTTCGGGCACTCCCTTGCCTTTGCGCAGCGTTCCGCCTTCGACGGTGACGATGCTGGGACAGAATCCGGCGATGCAGGAATAGTCCTTGTTGCAGGAGAACTGGTCAATGGCGCGCTTGCGACCGAACTCGGTCTCCACCGGTACGACGGAGAGGCAGTTGGATTTCGCGCTGCAGTCGCCGCAGCCTTCGCAGGCCATTTCGTTGATGAACACGCGCATGGCCGGATCGGGAAGGTCGCCGCGCTTGCGCCGGCGCCGCTTTTCCGCCGCGCAGGTCTGGTCGTAGATCAGCGCCGTCACGCCCGGTGTCTCGCGCAATTCGCGCTGTG
>JAPLRD010000302.1 GCA_026399375.1 Pseudomonadota bacterium | reverse complement strand
GTTGTACGGTTGCGGTGCAACCAGCGAGGAACCTCCACACACTACGCCAAAGCGGAAGTGCTGAGCTTTCGGGTCCTTTACACCGTAGCGCTCCTTCATCAGGCGAGCCCACAGGCGTCGACCGGCCCTGAACTTCGCAATTTCATCGAAGAAATCCATGTGTACATAAAAGAAGAACGACAAGCGCTTTGCGAATTTCTCGACGTCTCCCCCGCGGTTGCGCAGTTCCTCCACATACGCCAGACCGTTGGCCAGCGTGTACGCCATCTCCTCGGCTGCTGTGGCGCCTGCATCGCGCACGTGGGCACCCGCAATGCTGATGGCGTTGAAGCGTGGCGAAACATCGTTCGAATACAAAATCGAATCGGCAATCAGCCGCATTGACGGGCGCACCGGGAAGATCCAGGTGCCACAAGCGACGTATTCCTTCAGGATGTCGTTTTGGATCGTGCCGGTAAGTTTCTCGCGCGGCACTCCCTGCTTGTCGGCGACCGCGAGGTACATCGCGTAGATGATCGCAGCGGTGCCGTTGATGGTGAAGGACGTCGATATCTTCGACAAGTCCAGACCCTCGAACAGAATTTCAGCTTCACTGAGGTTCGACAGCGACACACCCACCTTGCCGATCTCGGGCCGAGCCATCGGATGGGTGGGGTCGTAACCGCACTGCGTTGGCAGGTCAAGTGCTACCGACAGGCCGGTTTGGCCCTGCGCCAGCAGAAATTTGTAGCGCTCATTGGATTCTTCTGCGGTGCCGAAGCCGGAATACTGACGGATTGTCCAGAGACGGCCGTTGTAGCCATCGGGGAAGATGCCGCGCGTGAAGGGGTACTCGCCGGGTCGACCGATGTTCTCCGGGTGTACCGCGCTGGCATCGACACTGGCGGGTACGGCAATGCCGCTACGACTGACCGACGTCATCACCGGCTCGCGCGCGCTAATCGGTTTCTCTCTCTTGTTCATCACGAACCTTTAGACAGGAGTTTTTCGGAAGCGGCCCAGTGATCGTCGTGCAGCCAGGTCTGGACCAGATGTTTCTTTTCGATCACGCGGTGCGCCTGCCAGGACAGACCTTGGCGCGAGGCAATGCCCTGTGCCTTGATGCCGCGCAGGACTTGGGGTGGACAGCTGAGCAGCGGCTTGATGAAAGCTGCAATGTCATTGCCCTGCGGGCCGTCGGACACCACCACGTCGGCCAGGCCGATCAGCCGTGCCTGCTCGGCGCCGACCAGTTCGCAGCGGCTCATCATCCGCATGGCATGTGCCGGCCCAAGCAGGCGAAACAGGTCGGGCCCACCGCCCCAAGCTGAGGTGATCCCCAACTTGGCCTGGATGAAGCCAATGCGCGCCTTGGCGCCTTGCATCCGCATGTCGCACGCCAGCGCCAGTTCAGCACCGCCGCCAATAGCGTCGCCGTTCAAATAGGCCAGTACAGGCACCGGGCAGAATCGAATGCTGTCCAGCGCGACAGCAGCCTCGTCCATCATGGCAATCGTCGCTGGCTCGTCTCGCACGTTCGAGAGATCTTTGAGGTCCCCGCCTGCGGCGAAGTAGCGATCGCCAGCACCGGTGACGATCACGCACCGAACGTCCGCTCGAGCGCCCGCAGCCGTCACGGCCGTCGCGATAGCGGCGAGTACCGGCCGTGCCAGCGCATTGTGTTTGTGGGAGCGGTTGATGGTGATCCAAACCACTCCGGACTCAGACTCTTGCACCACCACATCGGGTAATTCGGATTGTTTTGTGACCTGCATGGTTTTCATGTTAGATTCAGTTCGTTTCCTCCGAAAGAACCAGTGTTCGAAATACCGAACATTTAGATAGCAAGGGATGCTGCTAGCGTGAATACAGAACACTCTGTTCAAAATACCGAACAAACTTCTGCAGCGCCTCAAACGCCAGGCACGGGGATCAAAGGTGTCGCCGTCATCGGTGTGGAACGAGTGCTCGATGTTTTTGAGGCTTTCAATAAAGTGCAGAAGCCGCTTTCCTTGACTGACCTCGCTGATATCACCGGTATCCCCAAGAGCAGTTGCCACGCCATCGTGCACACACTCATCGCGCGGGGTTACCTGTACTCACTGAACACACGGCGCGCACTTTATCCGACGCGTCGCCTCTTCGACATTGCGCGCGAAATCCACGAAAAGGACCCATTCGTCGAAAGGGTGATGCCACTGCTAGAACGCTTGCGCGACGCTTCGCGGGAAACGGTGATCCTTGGCAAGCGCCAGGGTGACGCTGTCATTTATCTCCAAGTGGTGGAGAGCACACATTCCATCCGCTATTCGGCAAAGCCTGGTGAATTCAAGCCACTGCACTGCAGTGCGGTGGGCAAAGCCCTAATGGGTAGCATGAAGGAAGCTGATCTGCGCGCCCAGATTGCCGGTCTGACTTTTCCGGGGGTCACAGGCACTACGTTGACTGATCCTCAGACGCTCACCAACGACATACTCGCGGGCCGCAAACGTGGTTACTTTGTCAGTCAGGGCGAAAATGTCGCGGATGTATGGGCCGTTTCCGCATTCCTCGCTGTGAATTCGGAGACCCTTGCCATCGCCATCGCTGGGCCAAGGCACCGAATCGAAAGTAACGTCATCGAATGCGCCCAACTCGTCTCGGCCACCTGTAGTTTCATTTCCCGGAACTGGGCGCACGGATGACAAAACAAGACTGACGAGATACAAGATGGGCCCTGTCGGCTAGACAACCATCGAAGTCGCGGCACCATCCATGGTCAAGATGGCGCCCGTGATATAGCTTGCACAGGGAGATGCCAGGAACAGGACAGCGTTCGCAATTTCTTCCGGTTGTGCCAACCTTCCGAGCGGCACCTTGCGTGTCATCTGCTGCAATGCCTCCTGGACACTGATTTGACCAAGCTTGGCTGCCGCTTCCAACCCTGTCTGAAGTCGGTCAGTCACTGTGCCTCCCGGATTGACTGCATTGACACGAACCCCCCGCGGCCCGTAAGCGCCGGCAAGACCAGCACTGATAAGCATCAGCGCCGCATTGGCCGCCCCCCCTGGCAAATGTATCGGGCTTGCCACTTTTCCACCGGCCCCTACCACGTTGACAATGGAGCCAACACCACGATGCCCCATCTTCTTGATCACCAGATCAATCATGTGCACGTAGGTAAAGAACTTTGCATTCATC
>JAPLRD010000429.1 GCA_026399375.1 Pseudomonadota bacterium | reverse complement strand
CCTCACTACCGGCGTGATGGCGAACGTGCTCAACATTCGCGACATGATGATATTGACTCCGGTGCCGCGCGTGGCGATCAATTTCGGCAAACCGGACCAGCGCGACCTCGAGCGCGTTTCCCTGTCGCAGATGCGAACCTACCTCGCGGCGGGCCACTTTCCGGCGGGCAGCATGGGGCCCAAAGTGGAGGCTGCGATCCAGTTTCTCGAAGCCGGCGGCAAGCGGGCGATCATCACCAGTCTCGACAATGCGGTCCCAGCCTTGCGCGGAGAAACCGGGACCCATATCGTTCAGGACGCCGACCTGGACGCCCGTGTCGCAAGCGAGAAGCTGGACGGCGAACTGCGCGGCAGATCGATCGCTCCAGACGCAGATTGAATTCGGAGATCGGACCATGTTGCACGCAGTGTTTATCAAAGGGGTGTTCCAGGATTCGGTAACGCTGATGGTGCTCTCGCGCGATCTTTCCGCGACCCCCGGGGTCAACCGCGTCTCGGTGATGATGGGGACGCCGGCCAACAAGGACGTGTACCGGGAAACCGGGCTCTGGCACGAAGCGCTCGCAACCGCCACGCCGAACGACCTGTGCGTCGTCGTCGACAGCGATGACGACGATCCGGCAGCGGCGGAAACCATGGCGGCACAGTTGAAGGAACGGCTGGCGCAACTCGCCCGCGGCGGCAAGCGCTCCGGATACCCGCGCGCGCGCAGCTGGCGCCGCGCGCGCGCGCTGCTGCCCGATGCCAACCTGGCGCTGATATCGATCGCGGGCCACTGGGCCTTCGAGCCGGCGCGCCAGGCGCTGGAGGACGGCTGCCACGTCATGATGTTTTCCGACAACGTGGGCATCGAGCAGGAATTCGAACTCAAGACGCTGGCCCGCGCACGGGGACTGCTGTTTATGGGACCGGACTGCGGCACGGCGATCATCAATTCGGCACCGCTTGCGTTTTCCAACCGCGTTCCGTCCGGACCCATCGCGGTCATCGGCGCCTCTGGCACGGGCATACAGGAACTCACATCGCAGATAGCGCGACTGGGCGGCGGCATTACGCACGCACTGGGACTCGGCGGCCGTGATCTTTCGGAACGCATCGGTGGCATCAGCGCGATGACAGCGCTGGACCTCGTCGCGCGCGACGCCGCCAGCCGCGTGATCGCGTTCGTCTCCAAGCCGCCCGCGGCGGCGGTCAAGGCGCGCATCCTCGAAGCGATGCGGGCCTTGGGCAAGCCGGTGGTAGCGCTGTTTCTGGGCGAGCGACCGGACCGGCGCAACATCGGCGAGGTGCATCTCGCGCGCACCCTGGACGAGGCGGCGGCGCTCGCGTTCGAGCTTTCGCGTGTGGACGAGCGCGCGTCCTCGCTGCCGGGCGTCGCCGGCCGCGGCATCTGCGGCCTTTATACCGGCGGAACGCTGGCGGCCGAAGCGGCGCTGCTGCTCGCCGAGGCGCTGGAGCTCGAGCACGACGCGGCGCACGCCGACGGCTATATGCTGCGCGCCGGCAGCCACCGTCCTCGTCGCGTTGACCGTGACGCCAGAGACGGGGGTGGAAGTGCAAGCGGTGGAGGAAGTTGTGCCCGAGGGATGGACCGTGGTCAGCGTGAGCGCCACCGGCAACACGAATAATCCCGGTACGGTGCGGTGGGGGCCTT
>JAPLRD010000003.1 GCA_026399375.1 Pseudomonadota bacterium | reverse complement strand
CCGGCTGGGCGGCAGCGGCCTGGTTGCTCATTGCGGTTTTCCCGATCGATGCGACGGCGCAATCATCTCACAGTATTGTGCTATCTTATTGGCGTCGCTCAGTCGCGTTTTCAGCAACGCGCAAGATCGCACCGAACAGCGCGCGCAAGATGCTGCCGGAGAAAACCGCTTCCCGTCCGCAGGGCCAATCAGGAGGATTCCATGACTATCGCAACACCCGACCTATCCATGCTGCACCGAGCACACCCTTCCCGGTCCCGCCTCGCGGCCATCGCCAGGGCCGCCGCGGTGGCGGGCGGCCTGCTGTTGGCCAGCGCCGGATCGCAGGCCCAGGAATTCAACTTCACCATGGCGGTGATTCCGGCGCCGGGCGACGCCTACAGCATCCTCACCTCCACCGTGCCGGCGCGCATCGCCAAGGCGACCGACGGCAAGGTGAAGATCACCATCAGCGATTCCCTCGTCCCCGGGCCGCAGATCGCCTCCGCCGTGCGCGAAGGCCGGGTCGAGATGTCCGCCGCGCTGCATACCTACCTCGCCGCGGAAGAACCGCGCTTCGGCATTTTCAACCTCCCGGGCCTGATCGGGGGCATGAACGATTACAAGAAGGTGGGCGAATCGTTCTGGTTCGAGGACACGCACAAGATCTGGAAGGACCGCTACAAGGCGGTCGTGCTGGCCGAAGGCGCCTGGTGCTCGCAGCGGATTTTTTCCAAGGAGCCGATCCACACGCTGGAGGACTTCAAGAACAAGCGCCTGCGCGTGCACAACCCGCAGACGGCGGAACTGGTGAACGCCCTCGGCGGCAAGCCGGTGCCGCTGGCGCTGCCCGAAGTGATGCCCTCGCTCGAGCGCGGCGTGATCGACGGGCTGTTCACCTCGGCCTGCTACGGCGACGGCCAGGAATACTGGCGCGTGGCGAAGAACGTGCAGGACTGGGGCATCGGCCCGATCACCGGCTGGGTCGTCATCATCAACGCCGACACCTGGGCCAAGATACCCGCCGCCCTGCAGGTCAAGATCAGCGCCGAAATGGCCGCATTGCAGAAGGAAGCTCTGGGCAACTACGACAGCTACGTCAACGCCTCGCTGAACCACATGAAGGCCAACGGCATCACCCTGTGGACAGTGCCGCCAAAGGAACGCCAGCGCGTGCTGGTGCCGCAATACGTCGGGCCCTCGTTCGATGCCTGGTATGCGCGGGCGAAACAGGTCGGTTTCGACGGCAAGGCCTACGTCGAAAAAATCAAGGGCGTCATCGGCCAGTAATCCGATGGCACCGTCGCGTTCCCGCGCCGCAGGGCGCGGGACGTTTTGCTTGTTGTCGCGGAACCTGGAGCCGCGAGCGTCATGAGCGCAGTCGAACCGTTCGAACTCTTTGCTTTGCGTTACGCCCGGCACACCGGGCGCCGGCACGGCGACAATTTCCTCGGCACCGGCGATTTCCACGACAGCAATTCCGACCTTGAATATTTCGTCTGGATCGCGCGCCGCTCGGACCGCCTGTTCCTGATCGATACCGGCTTCGCCCACGAAGCGGCGAAGGCGCGTGGCCGCGAGCTGCTGCGGCTTCCGGCCGACGGCATCCGCCTGCTCGGGGTCGACCCGGACGAGGTGGAGGACATCGTCATCACCCACCTGCACTACGACCACGCGGGCACGCTGGGCGCGTTCCCGCGCGCGCGCTTTCATGTGCAGGACGCCGAAGCGGCCTACGCCACCGGCCGCTGCATGTGCTACGGCGCGCTGCGCCACCCCTACGACGTGGAAGACGTGGTTGCCTTCGTCCGGCACCTGTACGGCGGGCGCGTGGTGTTTCACGACGGCGACGCCGAACTCGCCCCGGGGCTGAGCGTGCACCGCGTCGGCGGACATACCGACGGCCTGCAGGTGGTCCGCGTCGGGACCCGCCGCGGCTGGGTCGTGCTGGCATCGGACGCGACGCACCTGTACGGCAACATCAAGCGCAACGCGCCCTTCCCCGCCGTATACAACGTCGGCGACATGCTGGAGGGCTACAACATCGTGCGCCGGCTCGCCGACTCCGAGGCGCACATCGTTCCCGGGCACGACCCCTTGGTGATGAAGCTGTATCCCGCTCCGAATGCAGCGCTCGAAGGCATCGCCATCCGGCTGGATGTCATGCCCAAAGAATCTTCCGCGTGAACGAGTCGATCGAACATGGATAGCGGAGAAAACAGTTTGCTCAAAGGAAAATGCGCCCTCGTCACCGGCTCGGTGGGTGGGCTCGGCTATGCGGTGGCGGCAAAACTCGCGGAAGCCGGCGCGGCGGTGGTGCTGAACGGCCTGGCCCCGGCGCAGGAGGCCGAGGCGGCGCGCGCGAAGCTCGCGGCGCGCTACGGCAATCCGGTGCTGTTTCACGGCGCCGACCTGACGCAGGTGGCCGCGATCGAAGACATGATGCGTGCCGCGGCGGCCGCGTTCGGCAAGGTGGACATCGTGGTCAACAACGCCGTGGTGCGCCACGTCGCGCCGGTCGAGCATTTCACCACCGGCCAGTGGGACGAATCGCTCGCCGTCAACCTCTCCTCCGCGTTCCACACCATACGCCTCGCCCTGCCCGGCATGCGCAAAAGCGGCTGGGGGCGCATCATCAACATGTCCTCGGTGTACGGCCTGTCCTCGACTGCGGACCGCGTCGGCTACGTCACCACCAAGACCGCGCTGATCGGCATGACGCGCGCGGTGGCGATGGAGACGGCCGCGACGGCGATCACCTGCAACGCCCTGTGCCCGGGAACGCTGCCCACACCGGCAATACTCGACAAGATCGCCGGCATCGCCGCAAAACAGGGCATCAGCGAAGCGGAGGCGACACACAATTATCTCGCCGAGCGCCAGCCCAGCGGCCGCTTCGTCGCCATGGAGAGCGTGGGCGCGATGGCGGTTTTTCTGTGCAGCAAGGCCGGGGACGACATCACCGGGTCGGTGCTGCCCATCGACGGCGGCTGGACCGCGAACTGAACACGCTGAATTGCCTCCGAACAACCCCTGAACAACCTATGTGTCTGCTCAAGCGGGCAGGCGCCAACATCCACTGAAAGGTCACCATCATGAGCGCTGCGAACGACAAGGAAATCGGATTCATCGGCCTGGGCCGCATGGGCACGCCGATGGCCGGCCGGCTGATTGACGCCGGCTATGGCCTCACCGTCTGCGACATCGACGAGAAAGCCGTCGCCGCGCTGGTCGCGCGCGGCGCGAAGAAGGCCGCGTCGCCCAAGGCGCTCGCCGCCAGCGTCGGCACCATCTTCCTTTCGCTGCCCATGCCCGATGTCGTCGTCACCGTGGGGTTGGGCGCGGAGGGCATCGCGCACGGAGCCAAGGCGCGCATCGTGGTCGATCTCTCCACCACCGGCCCGCGCGCCGAGGAAACCCTGGCCCGCGGCCTGAAGGAAAAAGGGATCGAAGTGATCGACTGCCCGGTCAGCGGCGGCGTCGCTGGCGCGAGCAAAGGCACGCTCGCGCTCATGGCCTCGGGGCGCCGCGACTGCTACGACGAGGTCAATCCGGCGCTTGCCTGTCTGGGCAAGCTCATCTACGTCGGCGACAAGCCCGGCATGGCGCAGACGATGAAGCTCATCAACAACATGATCTCGGTCACTGCGCTCGCCATCACTTCGGAAACCATGGTGCTGGGCGCCAAAGCGGGGCTGGACGCCGACACCATGATCGAAGTCATCAACGCCGGGTCGGGACGCAACAGCGCATCCGTCGATAAGATCCCGAAATTCGTCCTGCCGCGCACCTTCGATTTCGGCTTCGCGCTCGGCCTGTCGGCCAAGGACATCAAACTCTGCCTGGATGAATGCGACGCCCAGGGCGTGCCGATGATCGTCGGCAGCGCGGTGCGCCAGTTGTTGACTGCAGCCAAGGCGCAGTTCGGCGCCGAGGCCGACCTGACCTCCATGATCAAGGTCGTCGAAGGCTGGGCCGGCGTCGAAGTGACGGGCAAAGCGGCCGGAAAGAAGGCGGGCTAGTGTCCCGAATCATTGGTTCGTTGAATAATCATTTGCTCCATCCTGGGCGTCCGAAACAGAAAAGCGTCGAAATCGTCGCCAGACAAGGCGCAAAGCGCAGCAAGCCTGGACGGCTTGCGAGCATTTGCAACGCCGTATGGCGCCGATTCTCGGCGTCTTTTCTTCAGCGAATTAATGATTCGGGACACTAGGCTCCCAGCACTTTGCGGATCGCTGCGCCCAGCTCTTCGGCTACAAACTTGGCGACGTAGGCGTCGGCGCCCACGCCTTTCACATGCGCTTCGTTCGTTGCGCCGGTGAGAGAAGAGTGAATGATGACCGGTATCGAACTGAAGCGCGCATCCTTCTTGATGTTGCGCGTCAGGGTAAAGCCGTCCATCTCCGGCATCTCCAGATCGGTCAACACCAGCGACACCTTGTCCCGCGCCGTCTTGCCCTCGATCTCGGCCTCAGCCGAGATCGCCTGAAGACGCTCCCAGGCCTCCTTGCCCGTCTTCGTCATGATGTATGGCACGCCCATGGCGGTGAGGCCCTGCTCTATCATCAGGCGCGCCACGGCCGAATCGTCCGCCGCGAGAATGGACGTCCCGGCCGGCAGCCGGAACTCGGATACGACGCTGCCTTCCGGGATCGCCTGATGCGCCAGCGGAAACACATCGCGCAGGATCTGTTCCACATCCAGAACCACAGCGAGGCGATCGGAGTCCGTGCCGGCATCCAGACGCGCGAAGCTGGTCACCAGACCGCCACCGGAACCCTCGGCCGAGAGCACCTGCTTCCATTCCAGCCGCACGATCTCGTCGACTTCTTCAACGGCGAAAGCCTGGGTGGTGCGCGCAAACTCGGTCACGATCAATATGCCCAGGCCTTTCGCGGGATTGCATCCCACCACGGCCGGCAGGTTGATCACGGGGATCATCTCGCCGCGAATATTTGCCACGCCCATGACGCTAGCCGGGGCTCCCACGATGGCGGTAATGGTGGGCATCACCAGGATCTCCCGCACCTTGAATACATTTATCCCGAACCATTCACGCCGGTTCGTGCCTCGCGCCTCGCCCAAACGGAACAACAGCAGCTCAAACATGCTGTTGCTGGCCAGGTTGGTCCGTTCGTCGATTTCCTGGATTGTCGTATTCATCGACTCATTCCCTTGTTGCGGTGGTCGCTCGGGCATGAAAGCCAAATTCCCCGCGCGATCGAGATGGGTACTGCAGCGCTACCCGATCTCGTCCTGTTGCGCCATCCAATGCCCTGCGTCGGTTAGCAGGGTGTTGAAAAAGGGGGCATGCCCCCTTTTATATCCCCCAAATTTGAGACTGTCGAAATTCGCTTCCCTCTGCGAGGGGCTGAAGCAAATATGAAATCTTCCCTTTGGGAAGCGAATTTCAACAGCCTGTTAGTAAATATCGACAAAGCGATCTGAATCTTTAGCCCGCAGGCCCTTGGCGGCAGGCTCGACGGACTGGTTGGACATCTCCGGCTTCGATTGAACCAGGCAATGCAACTCTCGCGCAAAAGCCCTGGAGTCGTCGTACGGGAAATCGATGCGACCCTCGCTCCTACCGACTCCCTTGCGCCTGTCCGATTCTCCCGCGCAGGCCGTCAATGTCCTTGCGCTCGCCGCGCAGGCGAAAGAACGTCCCTTCCATGTCGGCGCGCTCTTCCAGCACCTCGCAAATGGCGAACAACTCGCCGCGCAGCTGCTGTGCCGACCACGGCAGGAACAACTCCGCCTTGACCAGGCGCCGGGCAAAAAACGCACGGATCGCCTTCTGCAGCCTGGCGATGCCGTCCTCTTCAACGGCGCTCATCACGATGCACTTGGGGAATTGCGCGCGCAATGCCTTCGCACGCTCTGCCCGCGCCTTGGCATCTCCGACCCGGTCGATCTTGTTGAATACCCGCAGGCACGGCACCATTCCCGCCCCGATTTCCCCGAGCACCTTCTCCGTCACCTTGATATGGCGTTCAAATCCGGGGTCGCTGGCGTCGATCACATGCAGCAGCAACGACGCCTCGGCGGCTTCTTCAAGCGTCGACTTGAACGAGGCGACGAGATCGTGCGGCAGGTTCTTGATGAAGCCCACCGTGTCGCTCACCAGCACCCGCGGCACGCCCTCGGGCGCCAGCGCACGCACGGTGGTGTCGAGCGTCGCGAAAAGTTTGTCGGCGACCAGCACCTCGCTCCCCGTCAGCGCGCGCATCAGGGTGGACTTGCCCGCGTTCGTGTAGCCGATCAGCGCCACGCGCGCCAGGCCCTGGCTTTCCTGGCGCCGCGCGCGCTGCACCTGGCGTTCGAGGTCGAGCGCATTGATCTCCTCCTTCAGCTCTGCGATGCGGTCGCGGATCTTGGCGCGGTCGGCCTCGCCGGCGCCTTCACCGGCGCCGCGGCCGCCGACGCCGCTGCGCTGCCGACCTTGCGGCCCGGCCAGCTTGGCCGCCTCGCGCAAGCGTGGCGCGAGGTAACGCAGGCGCGCGATCTCGACCTGCGCACGGGCCGCGTTGGAGCGCGCGTGGCGGTGAAAGATCTCGAGAATCACCATGGTGCGGTCCAACACCTTGCAACCGATCTCGTTTTCGAGGTTGCGCGCCTGCGACGGCGAAATCTCGTGATCCACCAGCGCGAAAGCGGCCTGACGGCTGTCCGCGCCGCCCAGGGCCTTTGCCGCTTCCCGCGCAGCCGCCGCGCCGTGGCGTGCGATGCTTCGTTCGGCGCGTTTTTCGGTCCCGTGGCCCGCGCGCTTTGCCGACGCAGGCGCATCCGGCGGCGCAGCGCCGGATGGATCCGCCTCGCCATGCACAAAGCGGCGCACCTCTTCGCGCTTGCCGGCGCCCAGGTAGGCCGCCGCATCAAAACTGGCGCGCTTTTGCGTGAACGTGGCCACCACTTCGAAGCCCAGCGTCTTGGCCAATTCGCGCAGCTCGTCCAGCGATGCCTCGAGCTCTGCATCGCTTACCGTCGGCAGTTGTACGGCGGCGACGAGCGCGCGCTGCAGGGTGACTTTGACTTCCTTGGACATTCGGAGCGGGCTTTTCTTGTGTGGTCAAGCGCAAATAGTACGGCCAATACAAATGTTGCGCCTCAACTAGACTCCTGTTCACCGATATACTTCGACGTGAGTTGAAGGTCAAATGCAAAAGAGAGGACTTACATTGAACAAGCTCAGCAGGGAAAACTTTAGACAACTGCCGCTGTCGGCGACCGACGGCGCCTGGGGCACCGAACTGATCAAGATCGGCGGCTCATCGACCGAATTGAAAGATTTCTGGAATATTTCGGCGCCGGACAAAGTGCTTCAGGTCGCGCGTGCCTACGTGGAAGCGGGCGCCGACATCATCCTGACCAATACCTTTTCCTCCAATCGGATTGTGCTCGAACGGCACCGGGCCGCCGGTCGGTCGGCTGAACTGTCCCGGGCCGGGGCCGCCATATCGCGCCAGGCCGCCGGTGACAAGGCGCTGGTCTTCGCATCCATCGGCCCGACCGGGAAGCTGATTTCGATGGAAGAATTGGACGTTGCAGAAGCCGAGTCCGCGTTCGCCGAACAGGCGATCGCGCTGGCCGAGGGGGGCGCCGATGCCATCGTGATCGAAACCATGGCCGATCTGGAAGAGGCAAAGGCCGCGCTGAGGGCTTGTCTGGGCGCCTGCGACCTGCCGGTCGGGGTGAGCTTCACCTTCGACTCCGGCAAGGACAAGAATCGGACCATGATGGGCGTCAGCCCGGCCGAGGCATGGCAGGCGGCAAAGGAAGGCGGCGCCAGCTTCGTTGGCGCCAACTGCGGCATGGGCATCGACACGTACATCAGGGTGGCGCGTGAACTGGCAGAGTGCGGCAGCGAACTTCCGCTGTGGATCAAGGGCAATGCCGGTCGCCCGGAGATTGCCGCCGATGGCTCAACGCACTACAAGGCCGGCCCGGAAGATTTTAGCCGTGCCGTGCCGGAACTCGTGGCAGCCGGTATCCGTTTCATCGGAGGCTGTTGCGGATCGACGCCGGCGCACGTCGCTGCAATCGTCGCCGCGATTGATCATATCCGGAAGTCCGCAAACAAGCGCTGATCGCACCCATTGCCTGGCCATAAGCCTGGGTGTCCGTTGACATCCATCGGATAAGCGGGAGATATCGACGGACGCCGGCGTCCTTCGCGGCAATGCAGGCTGACCAGCGGCAGTCTGCTCTGCCCTGCGGCTCAAAGCGTAAAGAAGAAGGTGGCACCGTCATTGATCTTGCTGTCCGCCCGGATTTCTCCGCCGTGGCGATGGATGATCCGCGACACCGTCGCCAGGCCGATGCCGTTGCCCGGGAACTCTTCCGCGGAGTGCAGCCGCTGGAACGCCCCGAATAGTTTGTTCGCGTAAGTCATGTCGAACCCGGCGCCGTTGTCGCGCACGAAATAGACCGGTTGCCCTTCCTCCTCGGTGACGCCGATTTCGATGCGCGCAGACGGGAGTTTCGAGCTGTATTTCCAGGCGTTGCCTATCAGGTTCTGCAGTACTACCCTGAGCAGCCCCGGGTCCGCCTCCACCGTCATCTGCGGCGCGATCTGCCATTCGATCAGGCGTTCCGGCTCCCCGGCCTGCAATTCGTCGGCCACATCCCGCGCCAACCGGGACAGGTCCACTTGACCGGTGTGCATCTCCTGGCGCGAGATGCGGGACAGATTGAGCATGTCTTCGATAAGCAGCCCCATGCGCTCGGCCGCGGCGCTCACGCGCCGCAGCAGCCCCCTGCCCGAATCGCTCAGGCTGTCGGCGTGTTCCTGTTCGATGATGTGGCTGAATCCGTTGATCGCGCGAAGCGGCGCACGCAGGTCGTGCGACACAGAATAGGAGAACGACTCCAGTTCACGGTTCGCCACCTGAAGCGCCTGCGTGCGCTGCTCCACCCGCCGCTCGAGTTCGTCGTTCAACCGCCGCAGTTCGTCCGCGTGGCGTTTGCGCTCGGTGATGTCGCGGCCCACGCTTACGATCGTCCAGCCTTCGGCCGATTGCTGTGCGCGGCGCCGGAAATCGATCCATACCTTCGCGCCGTCCTTTGCCACCCACAGCAGTTCGACCGCTTTGGAATTGTCGCTGCCGGCGATGACGGCGTCGTATATCGGCTTGAGCTCCTCGACGGACATCGAAAGCACGCCGTGCGGCCCCATGGCGAACAATTCTTCCTGCGTCACATGCAGCATGTCGCAGGCGGCGCGATTCACGTCGATGAACCGCATGCTTTCCCGATCGACCAGGAGTATGGCGTCCTCGGTCGCATCCATCGCTGCGCGGAATCGGTGCAGTTTCTCGTCAGCTTCCTGGCGCATTTGCAGTTCGCTCTGCATGGCGACAAAGGATTGCTGCAGGGTGTCGGCCATGCGGTTGTACGAAGCCGCGAGTTCGCCCATCTCGTCGTTCGATTGCACTTCCAGGCGATGACCGTGGTCGCCGGCCTGGAAGCGATGAATGCCGCCGATCATTGCGGTAATGCGCCGCGTCAGAAGGTTCGCCATCCATATGGCGACGAAAATGACGAGCACCGCCATGACCCCGGTGGAGAGGCTCAGGCCCCAGGCCGTATTCGCCAGGCTGGCGCGGATATCGTCGATGAGCGCGGCGCGCTCCTGCATGAACTCGCTGTTCCTCTTGTCGATGACACCGGAGATGCGGGCGCCGGATTCGGCCGCAGCTTTGTGGAAATCGTCGACATTGGCTCCGATGGTCACGATGCCAAACCCTCTCGGGTGGCGGCCGTACTGTCCGGTGTAATACGGAATGGCGGCCGCTGTCGTGAGTTTCCACAGGCCGCTGAAAAAGATTGCGAAAGAGCCCGAACCGCCTGCCTCGGTGAGTTGTCTCCAGCCATGGCATTGGGGCGAGAAATTCAGATAGCGGCAGTCGAGCGCGATGGTGCCGGCCTTGACCAGCGCTGCGGCCGGCTTTTTCTTGAGCGACTGGTCCAGGAACGGCGGCGTGCCGGCAAGAAACTCGTGGGATGGTTTGCCAGTGGCCTGCCAGGCCTCGTAGAGCGACTCATCCATCCACGGCGTTTCGGGCAGCCCGGTTTTCTGGTTATAGCCGGGGATGAAATAGTCGCGCGGATGGGCGATGGCGCGCCCTTTGTAGTCCCACATGAAGGCATAGTTTCCGACGATGGCGTCGATGATCGGCGTATAGCGCGCATCTGTGGGCACAATGCGGTCGGTGAATTGACGGATATGATCGTGGTCCAGCGCCAGGGTTACGTACCCCGTTATGCGTCCGTCTTTTTCTACTGGGGTCACCCAGCGCACGATGCCGCGAAAGCGCTTTCCGACCGGATTTTCGGTGCCGGCATACGCGGATTCCGCGGGTGCGTAGCCGACTCCGGCCTTCTTGGCCGCCTCCGGCGTATACGGCCCGACGACCCGGGAGCCGATATAGGCCCCGATGACATCGGAGACGTAGATTTCCCCCGTCTTGAGCTTGCGCACGTCTGCCCAATAGGTTTCCGCCCGGGCGAAGGTTTGCAACCTGTCCCGGACATCCGCCAGCCTCGGCGAGAGCAGCGAACCGATGTTCGCCTTCACGCGTTCCTTGCCGTCGAGGCCGACAAAGCTCATCTCGGCAAAGAGCGGCCGCGATTCCTTGCGCCCCAGATATTCCGGCGGTCGCGCGCGAAAATCCTTGCTGTTGTCAGGCAGCGCCTGTCTTGGGTCTGCGGCGAGCGAAGGGTTGACGCCTTCGGGCTCAACCGGCACCCACCGTTTTCCGTCATCGGCGAGCTTCCAGGGTCCGTGCGCGAACAGTTCGCGCTTGTGACCCGCAATGAAGTTGCGGTAACCCGCTTCCGAAGGCTCGATTCGGGCGGCAGTGAGGATATCTTCGTCCCTTTGATACAGGAAGGCGGCGACGGCACGCGCAGTATCGGTGGTCAGCCGCTCGATTGCCTCGCTCGAACGTTCGTCAAGCGCCCGCGTGGCGTCCCGTGTGACCGTGTCCCCCACCGTTTTGACCGTGCCCAGCATCTGGTCTGCCATGGCGGTGGAGCGTTCGGTAACATTTCCCCCAAGCTGCTTCGCTGCGTGCCAAGCGAAGAGCGCAAGCAGGACCAGCGGCACCACTTTGATCAGCACGAAGATGCCGATCAACTTGGCGCGAATGCCTGGAAACAATCTCAATAGCAGTCGGCTGAGTATCGGGGCCTTCTCCGGTCCATCCGAAGTCTGCGCGGCATCGCCGACCGGAACCGGACCTTGCTTGCCTATGGGGGATGGAGCCATGCTCTCTGCTTGTCTGAATACCGTAGTTCTTCTACTTGGCTTCAATTCGAGCCGCGCGCCCGCACGGATCATCCACAGAACCGGGCTTATGAATCTGCCCGCGTACATCCTGTTGGCTTCGGAAGCACCGAAGGAACAGCGCCGAGTCCGATTGCTGCTTCCTCCTGCTCAACAAAGGGTATTGAAAGGGGATTGCGGTACGTTCGACTTGATCTATGTCAATCGCGGGTCAGAAATGACTTCAGGAACCGGGCGCCGGTTATTCGATCTTCATGCCCGCGTCGCGCGCGATCTTTCCGAACCGCTGCAAGTCTGCCTGCACGTTGCGCGTGAATTCTTCCGCGGTCGGCTTCACGCCCTCGACGCCGAGCGCCTCGAAGCGCTCGATCACGCTCCTTTGCGAGACAATCGCAGTGACTTCTTCGCGCAGTTTGCGGATGATAGCCTCGGGCGTGCCCGCTGCGCCCGCGAGCGCGACCCATGTGCTCACGTCGAAACCCGGATAGCCCGACTCGGCAACGGTGGGAACCTGCGGAAAGAGGCTGGTGCGGTCCTTGGTCATCATGGCGAGCGCCTTCACTTTTCCCGAGCGCATCTGGGGCGCAGCCACCACGAGGGTATCGAAGGAGACCGGCACCTGGCCGCCGATCAGGTCGTTCATCAGCGGAGTACTGCCCTTGTAGGGCACGTGCAGCATTTGCACGCCCGTGGCCGCGGCGAACGATTCGGCGGCGAAGTGGGAGATGGTGCCGGCGCCGAACGAGCCGTAGGCGTATTTGCCCGGGTTCGCGCCGGCGAGGGCAACCAGGTCCTTCACGCTGTCCGCGGGAAACGACGGGTGCGCGAGAAGCACCATGGGCGTGCGCGTCACGATGCCCACCACGGCGAAGCTCTTCAGCGGGTCGTAGGGCAGGTTGCGCATCAGAACCGGGTTGACTGTGAACGTGCTCGCGCCGGTGGCGAGCAGGGTATAGCCGTCGGGCTGAGATCGCGCCACCGCCTCCGAGCCTATCACCGTGCCCGCACCCGGGCGGTTATCCACCACGAAAGGCTGGCCCAGCCTTTCGGTGAGCGCCTGCGCGATGATGCGCGCGGAGACGTCGGCGTAGCCCCCGGCCGTGAACGGCACGATGATGCGCACCGGTTTGGACGGATACGCCTGGCCCCATGCCGCGGTGCAGACGAACATCACGGAGGCGAAGACGCCGCTCTTGAAAGGCCTGGTTGAAATGCTCATGGCCACTCTCCTGTCATTGCGAAATGCGCTGATTGCCGGAACCCGGCGGGCACTGTCCGGGTGCGGCCGATTGCGACAGGCAGACTCCGAGCCGTACGGGCCGCATTCAGCTGCTATAGACTAGCGTCAAGAAGCGAGGCGCACGGGAATGCCCCGGCAATAATGACAGGAGAACCGGACATGTACAATCGAATCGCGGTCGTAGCCGCTTGTGCCGTCGCCGCCTTGGCGCTCTGCACGGGAACGGCGACGGGCCAGGTTTATCCCAACAAGCCGATCAAGATCATCGTTCCTTTCGGGCCCGGTGGTTCTACCGATATCACGGCGCGCGTCTTCGGAAAATTCCTCGAAGACCAATGGAAGCAACCGGTGGTGGTCGAGAACCGGGCCGGCGCAAACGGCATCATCGGAACCGAAGCGCTCAAGAACTCGGCGCCCGACGGCTATACGCTCGCACTGTCGTCAAATTCGACACATGCGGCGGCGCCGTACCTGTTCAAGAAGCTGCCCTACGATCCCATCAAGGATTTCGAGCACGTCGGCCTGTTCGGGGTTTTCGGCTCGGTGGCGCTCGTTCCCGCCGGCAGTCCGTTCAAGTCGATCCCGGAACTCGCGTCCTATGCCAGGGCCAGGCCGGGCAAGGTCTTCTTCGGCTACTTCAACACTTCGTCCCAGATACCGGGGGAGCTGCTCAAGGCGATGGCGGACTTGCCGATCGAAAGCGTACCCTACAAGACCATCACCAATGCCGTGCCTGATCTGCTTAGCGGGCAGATCCAATTCATGTTCATGGATTATGTAGCGGCGTCATCGCATATTGCGTCTGGGAAATTGATTCCGATCGCGATTACCGAGGCCAGGCGCCTGGAGCGCTGGCCCAACGTCCCGGCCGTGGCGGAGTTCTACCCCGGTTACGAAGTTCAGGCCTTTTTGTCGTTGACCGCGCCCGCCGGAACGCCGAAAGCGATAGTGGCCAGGATCAATCTCGCGATGCGCGAGGCCCAGGCCAATCCCGCGTTCAAGGGACAGCTCGAAAACCTGGGTCTGCGGCTGCGCGCAATGACGCCTGACGAATATCAGGCATTTCTGCTGGTTGAGCTGGAGCGCTGGGGACAGTACATCAAGGCGGCAAAAATAGAGGCGCAATAAACGGCGTGCCGGCTTAGAATCTTTTGCAACATGAGGGGATACATCCCCTCACACTCCCCTAAATTGGCCGTTGCAAAATTCATTTTGCAACGGGTTCTTGTAGCGCGCTTGGTGGCGCTACGGCGACGCCTTCGATGCGGTGGCGTTCCAGCGCCTTTGCAACGAAGCCGGGCCCTCGAGCATGCGCAGCCCCGGTACGCGCCTCATGTCCTTTTCGAGTTGCTGCTTCACGCCCGCCGCAACTTCGAGATTTTTCTCGACGAACATGTCTACAACGCCACCCGACGTTGAGGTCCGCACCAGCGACGCCTGCCTGATCTCGCGGGTCAGGAAAAGGTCGTAGGCACTTTTCGCCGCGACCGCGATGCGCGTGCCCGGTTTGTCGACATCTGCGTTGCTCTTGATGCCGGAACCTTGCGGCACGACGTAGGTGCCCTCGATCACCACGTAGGCGGCCGTATAGTCGGTGCCGGCGCCGCGCAGCGGGTCAATGGCGAAAAAGGCGATATCCGCCTGCTCGTTCTTGATGGCTTCGACCGACTTATTGGCCGTGTCGACTGGAAGCAGTTGGAGTTCGACGCCCAGGCGCCTGGCCAGTTCGTGCGACAGGTCCACGGACACGCCGCTGACCTCCCCCGTCGCAGCGTCACGCTTCGCCAGTACGGCGTTGCCGTAGTTGATGGCGGCGCGCAGCTTGCCTGTCGGCGTCAATTGCGATACAGCAGCGGCGGAGACAGCGGGCGTCGTCGGAGTCATTGAGCAAGCGGTGATAAGGGCAGTTGAACAAAAGGCGCTGACCAGTCGGAGCATGGGGAATTCCTTCCGTGGCGTATCGGTGCCGACCGAAGTGCCGGCAGCCCCGCCGACAAAGTCGGTAATTTTCGCATCCTTCATCTCCTTGCCCGGGTCATCGGCCCCAGTCCGGAGGTCCCATTCCCGGACGAGCAGGAATTCGTTCATCGGCGGGGAGCGGATAGTAGCAAGTATGATTCCCAGGCGCAATACGGACTGTCCCCAGCGGACCGCCCCCCGCGCTTCGAGTACTATTGCGCTCGCTTCGGCGCCCGTCAACGCGCTCACGCGGGCCGTCATGGATTGATGTAGGATTGATTTGCTCACGACATCGCTCTGAAGGAGATTCATCTTGAAATCACGACATGCCTTGGATGCCAGCCAACTAGATCGCCGCGCTTTTCTGCAGGCCGCCGGTGCTGCCGCCGTCGCGCTGGTCGGTAACCTGCCGTTTGCCGCGCTTGCGCAGACCGGATCATCCGGGAAGATGAAGATCGGCACCGTCGGTTCCGGCAGGGTTGGAAGCGCGATCGGCGCGGCGTGGGTCAAGGCCGGCCATGAAGTCATGTTCTCGTCGCTGGATCTCGAGGCTGACAAGAAACTCGCTGCAAGACTGGGGGGTGGGGCGCGGGCGGGCACGCCGCGCGAGGCGGCCGCGTTCGGTTCCGTCCTTCTGCTTACCGTGCCTTACGCAGCCTTGCCCGGCCTAGGCAGGGATCTGGGTGACCTGATCAAAGGCAAGATCGTCATCGATACCTCCAACCCCATCGTCGCGCGCGACGGCGATATGGCGGTGGCCGCGCGCGAAAAAGGCGCAGGTGTCGCATCGGTGGAATTCTTGCCCGGCGCGCGCATCGTCCGCGCTTTCAACGCGATCAGCGCAGCAAGAATGGCGGAAGCCGCCGGCAAGAGCGAGCGTGCGGGAATGCCGATCGCCGGCGACGACCCGGACGCGATCAGCGTGGCGTCCGCTCTCGTTCGCGACGTCGGCTACGAGCCGGTGTTGGTGGGCACACTCGCGGCAATGGGCAAATACCTGATTCCGGGCACCCCCTTGGCCGGCGAACACTCGCCCGAGGAAATTCGCAGGGTAGCGGCCACGCTTAAGTGACGGGGTCCTGCCGTGTGCGCCCGTGGTGTTTTTTTGCATTTGGCGAATGCGCGGATAAATATTAGCGGCCCCGGAGAAAACTTCGCGCTGGAGAAATGACGTAGACTATATATGCGAACATGCGCATAAAATTGGCGGACCGCAGCATAAAATGCAGGACGAAGGCAAAGCACGCATCCTTATCATCGAGGACGACCCCGAATTCCGGGATTTGCTGCGCCTTCACCTTTCGGCAAGAGGCTACAGGGTAGAAGTCGCGGAAGATGGTGTCGCCGGCGGCCGCGCCCTGCTTGCCAATCCGCCGGATCTGATCATCTCCGACATCGATATGCCGTTCCTCGACGGGTTCGAACTACTGTCGCTGCTCAAGTCCGAGGAGAGTACCGCCTCGATCCCCGTTATTCTTCTCTCCGGCCGTGGCGACAGCGAAACCTTGGTCAAGGCTGGAACAATGGGAGTGGCGGACTATATGACGAAGCCGGTGACGCGCGACCAGCTACTGGAGTCGGTTGAAGCCTGTCTGGCAAGAGCGAAAGGCCGACAGTAGCCAAGTGACCGTTATTGGCCCGAGCGTGATCGCGCTTTGGGGCGAAAATTGCGGCTTTCTCACACTTTCTGGAACCGGCCATGGACGAACTGCTCTACGAACTGCGCGACGGCGTCGCCTACCTGACTTTCAACCGCCCGCAGGCGAGAAACGCCCTCACGTTCGCCATGTACGACCGCCTCGCCGAGATCTGCGAACAGGCGGACCGGGACCGCTCTATCCACGCGATGCTCCTCACGGGCGCAGGCGACAAGGCCTTCGCCGCAGGTACCGACATTTCACAGTTCCGCGCCTTCGACAAGGAGCAGGACGCCCTCGATTACGAGGCGCGCATCGAACGGGTTCTGGGTGCGCTTGAGCGCTGCCGCGTGCCGACCATCGCCGCGATCCAGGGTGCCTGTACCGGCGGCGGCGCGGGTATCGCGGCCTGCTGCGACCTGCGCATTGCCACACGCAGCTTGCGCTACGGCTTCCCGGTGGCGAAGACGCTCGGCAACTGCCTGTCGATGAACAACTACGCCCGCCTGACCGCGCTGCTCGGGCCGGCGCGGGTAAAAGACATGATCTTTCGCGCACGCCTGATCGAGGCCGATGAAGCGCTGGCGATGGGACTGGTGAGCGAACTCGTCGAGGACGGCGCCGCGCTCGCGCGCCGCGCCGAGGAACTCGTGCGCGAAGTGGCGAGCCTCGCGCCGTTGACGCTGCAGGCGACCAAGGAGGCGATCTACAGGCTGCGCACCAAACCTGAAGGGGGAAGCGACCTCGTGCTCATGTGCTACATGAGCGAGGATTTTCGCGAAGGCATGGAGGCGTTTCTCAACAAGAGAAAGCCGGTTTGGAAGGGGCGATAGCCCCGGTTGCACCCTTTGAATTCACGCCACCGCGCAGTGGTTTGCCGAAACCGACCTGATCGCCTGCCAGGCTACCCTTGTGCGCCGCGGTTCGATCACGCATCGCAATGCGCGAACTCTTGTACTGCGGGGTGCCGAATTCCGCATTGCGCCGGGCAAGTTTGTCGTTGACGAGGACGAGAGCAGTTCCGGTTCCCTGACGGTTGGAGGCGGCGGCGAATTCCGCATCCCGCTCACGTCGCAAGTCCTTCATCCGCGATGACAGCCTCACTGCCATCGCCTTGCGAAAGTCCTCCGCTTCAATCCTGCTCCATTCGGGATGGTCTTTGCGGGCGCGGTTCAAGGCGGCCCATACACTGCCCTTGAGGTATCCAGCCAGCCATTGGGCAAACAGAATGTCGGCGCGATCGCCGTAGAATCCAACGCCATAGCCCTGCGTTGTGTCGTAGTGCAGCCGGACGATGGTGTCGGTGAACGTTGCCACGCCGGTACTGATGATCTGGAACCACTTGGGACAACTCTTGGCCGGATTCTGCGGCGACCCGTAGGCGTGAAAGGCGTCCGCCCAGTCAAAATCTATCGCCGCCTCCGTGCTGGCGATTTCCGCCTGCTCGATGCCGAACTTCCGAATTAGCGCTTCGGCTTGAACCAGAGCGCGCTCGGCTTCGTTGCGATTGCCCCGGTCGTCCATGGCGACGGCCATGAGCTTCTGGGTTTTTCTTATTGCCTGATCCTTATCCATCGTGTCCCAGTGCCTTCATCGCGGCGATCAGACCTGGCCGGGTTTGCGAAAGCCGCCTTCGATCCACGCGCTCGCGCTGGCCCTGCTCAGCTTGAATCCCTGATCTACGCGCACTTGAGCCAGCGGTTCGTCATTGGCATCGTGTGCCCGCAAAAGAGCATGGGGATCGTCTTCGTCGGCAACGATGTCTAGCGTAACGCCGATTGCTCCGGACTGCGCGCTAACCGTGATGCTCTGGTGGTGCGCCGCATGCCGCTGTTGCTCCTGGCGCAGCCGGTATTCGGAAGCCGTCTTGACCAGGGTGTTGAATGCGGGTGCGTCAAGCGGCTTCGGGTTCTTCTTGTCACGCCCCATCGTCCAGGGGCCAACCAACGCGGGCTCGACCTCGCCGTCCAGGATCATCTCGACGGCCCAGCCCTCATCGTCTTCGTTCTTGATTACGCGAGCGGTCCAGCCATTGTTGCGCCACAGCCGCGCTTCTCTTACCGAAGCGGGTGCGGGGGTGTCTGTCGCGGTGACCTCATTCCTTGTGTTGGTCGTCATGGCGCCATTTTACTTCGAAGCGAGGTAAGCAGCGGGGGATGATCGCAGGGCGGGACCGGGCCGACTGTATGATATTGTTCATCACCCCCGCTGGGTCAAGTCCAAAATCGAACATTGTCGCGAGTTCATGATCTGTCCGGTTCTATAGCACGACATCTGTCCGGTTGTCATAGTGCCCCGAAGGGGGTGGAAATGACGCCGACGCAAGTGCTGCAGGAGATACGGAAGATGAGATTC
>JAPLRD010000426.1 GCA_026399375.1 Pseudomonadota bacterium | reverse complement strand
CGGTATCCGCTTCGCATCGGCCTCCAGCTGCTGCCTAACCCCGGCGGCGACTTCCAGCCCATCGGCGACAAACAGGTCCACCACCGCGGGGGAAGTGGCGGCGCGAACGATCTTGGCCTGCTTTAAAGCGCGCGAGAGATAGAGGTCATATGCACTGCCGGTCGCCGCCGCCACGCGCACGCCCAGGCGATCGACCTCGGCATTGCTGCGGATCGGGGAATCCTGCCGCACCAGGTAGGCGCCTTCGATCACCACATAGGCAGCGGAGTAGCTGATCTCGTTCGCGCGCACCGGGTCGATGGCGACGTAGGCGACGTCCCACGCGCCGGATTTCAGCCCCTCCACCACTTTGCCCGCTGCGTTATAAGTGACCAGTTCAAGCGGCACGCCCAAGCGCCGCGCCAGTTCGCGCGAAAGATCGACCGAAACGCCGCGTGCCTCGCCACTTGCGGCATCCTTGGCGGCCAAGATCGGATTGCCGAAGTTGATCGCCGCGCGCAACTTGCCCGAGGGAGCGAGTTCGGACACAGCGGCTGCCGGAGCCAGGGGCGCATTGGCGCAGGCGCCGAGAAAAGCGATCGCCACGAGAGATATCACGAGTTTTAGCATGCGGTACCTTTGAACTGAAACCATCATCGTCGGCAGAGCGCCAATGTGCATAGGATAGCAGACTGAAAATGGCGCACAATGGTACAACGACACGGCTACAACGACATGGTTACAACGACAGCCTACAATGCTGCCTGAAGCGCAGGCAAGTCGATGTATTACGGAGAACGCCTCAACAGCCTTACCCACCTGGCCGGCACGGTGCTTGCAGCCGCGGGCACCGCCGTCCTGGTCGTCCTCGCCGCGCGCACCGGGGATGCCTGGAAAATCGTCGGCTGCAGCGTCTACGGCGCGGCTCTGTGCATGCTCTACGGCGCCTCGACCCTGTATCACAGCGTGCGCGGACACTGGAAAAGCATCCTGCGCAAACTGGACCATTGTGCGATCTACCTTCTGATTGCGGGAACCTACACGCCGTTCGCTCTGGTGACCTTGCGCGGCCCTTGGGGCTGGACCCTGTTCGGCCTGGTCTGGAGCCTCGCCGCCGTCGGCATCGCACAGGAATTCATATTCGGCAGGGGCAAGCGCCGCCTTTCCATTCTGATCTATGTCGTCATGGGATGGATGAGCGCCGCGGCGCTGGGGCCGCTGATCGAAGCGCTGGGAGCACCCGGTCTCGCCTGGCTACTCGGCGGCGGGCTGCTATACACCGGCGGCATCGCGTTTTACGTGCTGGATGAGCGCGTGCGCCATTTTCACGGCGTCTGGCATCTGTTCGTGCTTGGCGGCAGCGCTGCGCATTTCATCGCCATCGCTTTCTATGTGATCTGAGAGCGATGGCTGCGGCGCTGCCGCTGCTGCCGCCGCGTACTTCTGCAGTTCAGGCGAGGCGCTTGACGAATCCCAGGCGCTGGCTCGGTCCGAAACCGGCGCGGTAGAAAAACTGCAGCAGCCCGAAGTTATCCCGCTCGACCACAGTGGCAACGCGTTCGACCCGCAGCGCCTCAAGATTGACGAACAACTGCGATAGCAGCGCGGTACCCACGCCTGCACCGGTGAAACCGGGATCGACACCTATCGTATCCAGAACGGCCGCCGGCTCGGTGCGTCCGAAATCTCCGAAATCGACGCTGGCCATGACGAAGCCCGCAACCGAACCATCCTGGTGGGCCGCGAGCGAAACACGGATCGCCGAATCCTGCATCGCCTCCTCGACGACGCGTCTGATATAGGCGCTGCGGTCCCGGTTCATGATGCGCCGGTCGATGCGCACGATTTCGTCGAGATCGTCCGGCTCCAGCGAACGCACGTCGGCATGGTCCCGCGCAAGCGCCTCGAAATCATTGGCGCGAGGCGCGCTGTGGTCAATTTCCGCGCTTTCGGAACGCGAGCCGCGCGGCTCGGGCGCGAGAACCTTCTCCGCATCCCCGCTGCCTATGCGTCCCGCATGCACTTCGCAGTCGAGCATCTGGCTGGTGCCGAGTTCGAAGCCGGCATGGTCCAGAAAACCGAGCATGCCGTGATCCTTCCAGCCTGCCTGCGTGCGCAATTCAAAAATCCGGT
>JAPLRD010000235.1 GCA_026399375.1 Pseudomonadota bacterium | reverse complement strand
GGGTGCCGGCCAATTGCGCCCGGGACAGGCCGCCGACGCGCGCCGCGGCGGCGACATGCAGCGCCAGCACCAGCATCCCGAGAAGGCCCAGCGCCCTGGCCCAGAAGAGCGGCAAGGCGACCAGGCACGCGAGCAGCAGCGTGTGATAGCCCAGGGGCGCCAGCAGCAGATCGAGCAGCGGTTCGAGAAAGCGGGCCTGCCCGGAGAGCGCGCGGCGCGCCAGCGCGCCGGCGTGATCGCGCAGCATGCGCAGGCGCCCGCCCTCCCAGCGCGAGCGTTGCGTGCCCTGGCCCGCCGCTGCCGCGGGCATTTCCCCGCGCACCGCGGTCTCGTCGGCAAAGTGGACGCGCATTCCGTGCTCGACCAGCTTCAGGTGATATTCCAGGTCTTCCACCACCGAGGTCGCGGCGTAGGGAACCTGTTCCAGCACCGATTGCCGCAGCGCGAAACCGTTGCCCAGAATTCCGGCCGAAAGCCCCAGCGCACGGCGCGCGCGCGGGCGCAGGCAGTTGAAGGCGCAAAGCGCGAGTTCGGCCAGTTGCGTGCGCGGCGACTGGTCCGCGTTCAGGACGGTATAGCGTGTCTGGATTGCCGGGGCGCCGGCGGCGAAATGCGCGCGGAGGACGACCAGCAGGTTGGCATCGGCGACAGTGTCGGCATCGATCACGACGTAGGCGTACATGCCCTCGCGCGCGAGCGTGCGGAAGGCGAAATCGAGGGCATAGCCCTTGCCCCGGCGCAGATCGTCCTGCCGCTCCAGTACCCGCGCGCCGAGGGAACGGGCAATGTCCGCGGTATCGTCGGTGCAATTGTCGGCGACCACCACAACGATCGCGGCGCCGTCGCCGCCGGCGATGTCGCGCAGGTTCGCCAGCGTCCTGGCGATGCCGGAGGCTTCATTGTGTGCGGGGACGACGATTGCGATTGGTTGCCGGTCATTGGCGCCGGCGTCCGGTGCCGCGCGTCGCGACGAAGCGTGGTCGCGCAGGCCGGCGATGGAAACCAGCAGCAGGTAGAGCGTGCCGGGAAGCGTCGCCAGCGCGAGCAGCGCGAACGCCGCCCATGCCAGGGCGTCGGGCAATGAATGCATCAAGTCGCCTCCGGCATGCGGGACGCGCCTTGCGGGTCGCCGAAGAAATGGGCGACGCGCACCCGGTCGAGCGCCGCATTCGAGGGGCCGGTATAGCCGGGCTGCATGAACGGATGGTCGTTCCAGGGAAGACCCGCCATCTCGCGCTTGAGCTTTTCGACATAGGCGTCGAGTGCGCCGACGGGCCGCGCCGGCACGCCGGCGACGATGGAACCGGCCGGCACGTCGCGCGTCACCACGGCGCCGGCCGCGACGATCGCGTTCGGGCCTATGGTCACTCCGGGCATGATGATCGCCTGGTGCCCGACGAAAACGTTGTCGAGAATATCGACCTTGCCGACGCTGTCGACCGCGACGTTCCAGCCCTGCTTCAGCATGGCGACGCTGCCGTCGTGGCCGAAGATGGTGCAACCGGTCAGGCGGACGTTGTTGCCCAGCCGCGTATGCGAAGGGTCGGTGATGCTCACGTTCGACTGGATGTAGCAGCGCTCCCCCATCGCCCGCAGGCCGCCGTGCCGGCGCAGCAGTTCGGCCCAGGCATCGCCGCCGGGGCGGCAGAGGCGGCGATAGAGCCGGCGCAGGCGCCCGGTGCGCAATGTGTAACTCGCGAGCATTCGCCTGAGCGCCGCCGGGCCCGCGCCGCGGTCCGAGGGGGCGTGCCGCCCCGGTTCGCCCGAAGAGGCAGCGGCGGCGGGAAGCGCGGCGCGGGAAGCTTCCGGCGCTGCGTCGCCGAACCAGTGCACGGCTCGCGCCTGGTCAAGCGCGGGGTCCGCCGGCCCCCTGTAGTCGGCGCGCATGTACGGGTGGTCGCGCCAGGGCAGTTCGGACAGTTCGGACTGCAGCTTGGCGATGTAGGCCTCGACGGTCCCGATTTGTTTCGCCGGCGTGCCGGCAACGATGGCGCCCGCAGGCACATCGCAGGTCACCACCGCGCCCGCGGCGACGATCGCGTTCGGGCCGATCGTCACCCCGGGCAGGATGATCGCCTGGTGCCCGACGAAGACGTTGTCGCCGATATCGATCTTGCCGACACGGTCGATGGCGATGGCCCACGCCCGCTTGATCATGTTGACGCTGCCGTCGTGGCCGAACAGGGTGCAGCCGGTGAGGTGCACGTTGTTTCCCAGCCGCACGTAGGCGGGATCGGTAAAGGTCACGTTCTGCTGGATGCAGCAGCCCTCCCCCACCGCGTGCAGCCCCCCCTGCCGGCGCAGGAATTCGCCCCAGGCGTAACCGTCCGGCCGGCACACGAGACGGTAGAGGCGGCGCAGGCCGCCGGTGCGCAGCGCGTAGGCGGCGAGCAGTTTTCGGATTGCGCCCGTCAACACGATTCGCCCCCCAGGCGCGCGGCGAAAATGCGCCCCAGCCGGGCGACGTTCTGCGGCAGGTTGTAGTGCTCGCCGACGCGCGCGCGCCCGGCCTCGCCGAATTCTTCGCGCGCCTCCGGGTCGTCCATGAGCGTCGCCAGGGTGTCCGCTGGTTCCGTTCCAACCAGCGCTTTGCCAGTGAATTGCCGGTGTTCCACGATGGACCAACGCCCAGCATCGCCTCCGTTGCGGCCAAGG
>JAPLRD010000189.1:4936-11467 GCA_026399375.1 Pseudomonadota bacterium | reverse complement strand
CCTCATACGCTTCCTCGAATCTCATCTTCCGTATCTCCTGCAGCACTTGCGTCGGCGTCATTTCCCACCCCCTTCGGGGCACTATGACAACCGGACAGATGTCGTGCTATAGAACCGGACAGATCATGAACTCGCGACAGCTGGCTTGAAATGTGTTGCCAGACAAGGAGATGTGGTCTATTCTTCAAGTAGTTGTCAGATGAAAACAGGAGCATCCAATGTACAAAAGGCAATCGGGTTTCACGCTGATCGAATTGATCGTAGTGATCGTAATTCTGGGAATATTGGCGGCGACCGCGCTGCCCAAGTTCATGGGCATCCAGACCGGGGCCAGGGTATCGGTACTTCAGGGCGCGCGCGGTGCGGTGGCGTCGGCGATGAACATCGCCTACGCGACGCAGGCTTCACAGGGTCTGGCGTCCAACGTGGGCATCACTCTGGACGGGGTTTCGATCGCCATGATCGGCGGTTATCCGCAGGCCTGGCCGGCGGCATCCGCGCTGTCCGGCATCTATATCGCGGCCGGGCTGTCGAGCGACTACAGCATGGTCGGCGGGGCGGCTGCGGGTCTTGGCGGCAGTACGACCATCACCGTGGTCGGCGCACCGACACCGAACAGCTGCGCGTTCTCCTACACCGCGGCTACCGCAACGATGCCTCCGGTGGTCGGCGCGGTCATTACCAGCGGTTGCTGATAAAACTGCGGACGCATGGGCCGGATCGATCCGATGTGGCTGCGTGCGCCTGCGGCGTGAAATAAGGGAAACAATATGCAAAAGAAGTCTTCGGGTTTTACGCTGATCGAACTGATCGTGGTGATCGTGATCCTGGGTATCCTGGCGGCGACCGCCCTGCCCAAATTCATGGGCATTCAGACCGGTGCCAGGGTTTCTGTGCTCAGCGGCGCCCGCGGCGCGGTTTCCTCTGCTATGAATATCGCGTACGCGACACAGACGTCCCAGAACCTCGGCTCCAACGTGGGCATCACCTTGGACGGGCTTTCAATCGCAATGATCGGCGGCTATCCGCAGGCGTGGCCGGCAGCCAGCGCGCTGTCGGGCATCTACGGGGCGGCGGGGCTGTCGAGCGAGTACAGCATCGTCGGCGGCGCGGCGGCCGGGCTTGGCGGCACCACGACCATCACCATCCCCAGCGCACCGGTACCGAACAGCTGCGCGTTTTCGTACACGGCGGCAACCGTGGTTGGTACGACGGTCATACCGGCCAAGGTCGGCGCTCCCATTACCACCGGCTGCTGATTTTACACTTTGCGGAGCAAGCGCCAGCAGGGTATTGGATTCGGGCGAGCGGCTGAAACGAACAGGCGATGGAAGTCAGGAAAAGGGGTAGGGTCGGATAGCGCATCTGATCCTGCCCTTTGTTTTTTTGGGATCTGCCACCGATGGTGATTTGCGACGCGCGCGCGACAGGTAACTGCAACGCATCAGGCTGGCGGCCGTGCGAATGTGTTCAGGAAATTGGGCGTTAGCCTTCGAATGCAGTGGCGATTGCGCGCTGGGGGGCTTCGTTGAGTAAAGGTATGCGTGCACTGCCTTTTGTAATTGCAGGAAAATGCGGTTTCATTTTTCTGGCAATGGCAACGTTCTTCGTTTCTCATGAAAGCGCATTCGCCGCTGTCGCTTTTGGTACATCTGGTGCGGTAGCTACTGGAAGCACGTCGCTCTCTGTTCCATACCCCGCCAGCATTGCCGCCGGGGATCTGCTCGTCCTTGCTGTTGGAAACAAGTATCCCGCCAACGCTCCAACTACTCCGGCGGGCTGGACATTGGTCACGAACGCCCAGGCAATCGGAGGACTCGGCACCGCAGGTAACGACCGCGGGCAGATCTATGCCACGGTTTTTGTCAAGCAGGCGGTTGGCACCGAAAGCGGCAATCTCACAGTCAGTGTTACCGGTGCCAACACCTCCATGGGGCGGATTTTTCGTTACACCAAAGCCGCTGGAGCTGCATGGGATTATGCCGCCACGAACGGCAGCGATGCCACGGCCGGAACCGACTGGTCCGTGACCGGCGCGACCGATCCGGGCATCACCTCTGGCGACGTGGTGGTGGTGGTATCCTCGGCCAACGGCAACGTGGTCACCTCGTGGGCGGCCGAAACCGTTTCCGCCACGGGCGCCACCTTTACGACGCACACTGAACGACAGGATTCAAGCAGCAACACCGGCAATGACATGTTGCTTGTCGTGTCAGACCATACCGTAACCGCCGGCACGGCCTCGGCAGCGCCGGTCTTTACCATGACCGGCACCGGAAGTCCCAGCGCAAACAGTCCGACAGGCCCGTCCGTATTCTTGCGGCTCAGGGAAGTTCTGCCGGCGGTGGTTTCGGTCAATCGTCTGAATGCCGATCCGACCACCGCGGCCACGGTAAGTTGGACGGTGACATTCAGCGTTAGCGTCACCGGTGTGGATGCCACGGCCTTTGCGCTGGCTGCAAGCGGATTGAGCGGCGCCTACATCACAACGGTGACGGGCAGCGGTACGACGTGGACGGTCACCGCCAATACCGGGATAGGCGCAGGCACGCTCGGCTTGAACCAGACCGGCTCCGGCACAGTCAACCCGGCGTTGAGCGGCACTTTCACCGGACAGGTCTACACCATCAGTGCGACGCCGGCGCTGGCGGAATACCGCATGGAAGAAGCGAACTGGAGCGGGGCCGCCGGCGAAGTCGTGGACAGTTCCGGCACGTATTCGGCGCAGGCATTCAACAGCGCAAACACCTCGGTTGCGACGCCGGCGCTCGCCGGGAATCCGGGTACCTGTCGCTATGGCGTATTTGACAATGGAAGCACGATAACGCAAGGGTACGTGGCGCTGCCGAACAGTTTTCCCGATCTGACCACCGACTTCACCGTCACCGCCTGGATCAACACCACCAACAATTCGATAGGAGGACAGCGCATCCTGATCGACGATCAGGGCTCGGGCGCTGGAACCGGTTATGGCATCAGCCTCGCCGACGGTGCGGCCGGCAGGATCCGGTTCTACTCGCGCGGCATTGCCCCGGTCATTCTCGATTCCAATTACACCATTGCGAACAACACCTGGTATTTCGTGGCCGCAGTGGCGGATATGGTCAACAAGAAGCGCACCCTCTATGTGTACAGCGCCGCCGGCGCTTTGCTGGACGCCACCACCGAGGCCGCGTGGACGGGCGGCGCATGGGGCACCGATTCCGGCCCGGTCTCGATCGGTGCCGAAACGAACGCCTCCGCCGAGGCGCCGGCGACTTTCCATTTCAAGGGCAACTTGGACGAGGTGCGGATCTATCAGAAGGCATTGAGCCAGGCCGCGGTCGCAGCCATCGCCGCGCAGACCCACGCCTGCGCGGCGGTGGTCGCGGTACCGAACCACTATGAACTCTCTCTGCCCACGAACAGCGTCGCCTGCCTGCCGACCACGGTGACGGTCACCGCTTGCACCGACGCCAGCAGTCCCTGCACCAATCCGTTTGCTGCAGCCAGCGGCAAGACCGCCGTGCTGGCGACCAACGTCGGCGCTTTGGGGCTCACCACCGTGACCTTCGGCGCGACCGGGGTGGCGAGCACGACACTCAGTTATCCGGCGGCGCCGGACGGCACGCCGGCGGTGGTTACACTCTCCGGCGAGCAAACCGCCGCCAGCAATCCGCGCCAGTGCTGTCCCAACGGAACCAGTTGCGTCGTCGCAAACAGCTGCTCCAGCACGTTCAACACCGCCGGTTTCATTTTCTCCGCCACAGCCGGAGGCTCGGTGGCCACCATACCGACACAGGTGGCCGGGATTACGTCCAGCACCTACTTTCTGCGCGCGGTGAAATCGAGCACCACGACCCAGGCGTGCGAGGCCGCGCTGACCGGGACGACCGCGGTCAACTTCGCCTACGAGTGCAACAATCCTGCTACGTGCTATGCAAGCAATCTGATGAGCGTGAACGGCGGGGCCGCGACCACCATTGCGCGCAACAACAATGGCAGCGTCGCGAGCTACCTGCCGGTCAACATGACTTTCGACGCCAACGGCAACGCGCCGCTGACCTTCAACTACAGCGACGCAGGGCAGGTGAAGCTGTGGGCCAGCAAGGCGGCGGGCGGATCGCTGTTATCGACGCTGACTGGCTCGTCCAATTCCTTCGCGGTCAAGCCGCACCATTTCGACATCACCAATATTGCCTGCACTATCGTAGGTGCGGGAACATGTGCGCCGGTGAACGTCACCGGCAACAATCCCGCCGCGTCGAGTTCGGCGGGGGCTGCGTTCATTCAGGCGGGACGGTCTTTCAAAGCGACGGTTACGGCAATGAACGGCGCCGCGACGCCGGCGGCGACGCCCAGTTTCGGCAATGAAACCGTGGCGGAAGGGGCGGAGCTGACTTCGTTCAACCACCTGCCCGGAGCCGGCAGCGCGGCCGCCATCGGCCGCGTGCTGAGCGGCTTCAGCGGGGGGGCTGCGACGCTGACGGATCTCGCCTGGAACGAGGTCGGAGTGCTTCAATTGCGCGCGACCCTGTCGAACGCAAACGGCTATCTCGGCAGCGACATCGTCAACGGCAAGAATTCCGTGGTCAGCGCCGCCAATCCCTATGTCGGCCGCTTCATCCCGGACCGCTTCGATACGGTGGTGACGCCGCAAGGCGGCGGTTTCGCCTATTCCGGCAATCCGACCGGGCCCGTGCCGGGCCAGCCTTTCACCGTGGCGGTGACGGCGAAAAACGCCTCCGCCACCGCAACCTCCAACTACACGAATGCGGGCGGATACGCGAAGAACATCAACCTCAGCGTGCCTGTGGGGGGTGCCACCGGTCAACTCTATGTCGATGCGGTCGCGGGCGGCAGCGGTGCGGTGCCGGCGAGCAAGTTTCTCAACCTCGTCCCCGGCGAGGGCAAGGTCAACTACTCCGACGCGACGGGCAAGATTTCATTCGTGTTCAACAGCCTGCCTAACGCCGAACAGGCCATCCAGATTCACGCCGAAGACGCCGACACCGTCACTTCCTCCGGGTCCAACGGCGGCATCAACATCCGCCACGGCCGGCTGCGCCTTTTCAATGCGTTCGGCAGCGAAGCAGCCAACCTCGGCCTGCCGCTGCGCGCCGAATACTGGACGGGAAACTCGTGGACGACCAACAGCGCCGACAGCTTTACCGTGGTACCCGCCGGTTCGGTCGCGCTGTCGGGTTATACCGGAACCTTGTCGGCGGTGAATCTTGGGACGAGCCACGTCAGCGGAACCACGCTAGCAGGCGGACAGGGGAGCATTGTCTTGACCATGCCTTCTCCCACGGCGACAGGCAGCGTGGATCTGGCGATCAACCTCGGCGCGGGCGCGGCGGACCAGTCGTGTTTGACGGTTCATCCCGCCACGACGGGCGCGGCCATTCCGTGGCTGCGCTCGATCAACGGGAGTTGCGCGATCACCTATGACAAAGACCCGTCAGCCCGCGGCAGCTTCGGCGTCTATGCGCCGGAGACCAGGAAAACCATCCATGTGCGCGAGTTGTATTGATGGCTAAGCAGCGCGGCTTCACGCTGCCTGAGTTGATTGCCGTCATGCTCGTTCTCGGCATACTGGCCGCTGTCGCGCTGCCTCGAATGATGGACAACCGTGCGCTGCTGGGGACGGTGTTCAATGCCGACGTCGTGAGCGCGCTGCGTTACGCGCAGAAATCCGCGGTCAGCCACCGGCGCCTGGTGTGCGCGACGCTTACGGCGACCACGGTCACGCTTTCGATAGCCGCCGCCAATCCTGCGATCGCGTGCGGCACGGCTCTGGCCAGCCCCGACGGTGCTCCCTATCAGAGCAAGGATGGAGCGATACAGGCGAGCGCCAGTCCGGCGCCGGCAGGCGGGATATTGTTTTTTCAGCCTTCCGGAACGATCACCACCGATGGCGCAGGGACGACGGTCTACGCGGGCACCATCACCGTCACCGGACAGGCGACAGGAATCAGGATCCAGGGGGCGACCGGATATGTCGAGTAGCCGCCAGTCCGGCATGACGCTGATCGAACTGATCGTGGCGATCGTCATTATCGGCATCGGCCTGGCCGGTGTGCTGGTGACCTTTACCACCACGATACGGCACAGCGCCGACCCCATGGTGCGCAAACAATTGTCCGCGATCGCAGAAGAGATGATGGAGGAAATTCTGCTCAAACCTTTTGCCGTGACGGCGCCCAACCCGCCGTTCGCCGGCTGCGCGCGACTCACTTTCAACGACGTGCGCGACTACAACGGCTACAGTTCCGTGAACATTTGCGACGTCGACGGCACGACGGTATTGAGCGGAGTCGCTGTGAGCGTGAGCGTGAGTCCTCCGGCTGTATCGCCGCTGCCGTTGAGCGGGGTGGCCGCGACCGACCAGCTAACCATCAGCGTAAGTGTCACGCAGGGGGGCGAGCGCTATGCACTCACTGGCTGGCGCACCTGCTACGCGGGTCCGGCGTGGCCATGTCCATGACCAGGCCGCGCGGCTTTACACTGATCGAGTTGATCGTGGTGATGGTGGTCACCGGAATCATCGCG
>JAPLRD010000189.1:0-4926 GCA_026399375.1 Pseudomonadota bacterium | reverse complement strand
ATCATCGCGGCCAGCATCGTGGTTTTCTTCAAACCGGCATTCGACAGCTACCTGGCAGCGGGGCGCCGCGCCCGTTTGTCCGAACTCGCGGACACTGCATTGCGAAAAATGTCCAGGGACATACGCCTGGCGGTGCCCAATTCGATCCGGTCGCCGAGTGATCAGTGTTTTGAGTTGGTGCCCACGACTGCCGGGGGGCGTTATCGCATGGGGCCTGATACGTCTCCGGGCGCGCCGTCAAACGGCTGGTTTGACGGCACGGCCGCGGTGAGCGTCCTCGACGTGCTGACGCCTTTGTCTTCGACGCCCGCGGCGGGCGACTGGCTGGTGATCGACAACCAGAATACCAACGACGTTTATTCGGGTACAAACCGGGCGGCGATCCAGTCTGTCGCCACGCCACCGGCGCTCGATCCCAATCTCGCCTACTACTATCACCGGATTACGCTGCAGGCGGCCACGCAGTTTCCCGGTGGATATAACGGCGGCCGATTCGTGGTGGTGCCCAACGCACAAAATGCCGCGTTCTACGTCTGTTCCGGCGCGGGCGTGGACTCCGGCGGCAGCGGTACCGGAACCCTGTACCGGTTCGCAAACTACGGTTATAACGCGGCCACGCCCGCAGCCTGTCCCGTCCCGGTCGTCGGTACCACACCGGTGCTGGTGAGCAAGGTCAGGAAGTGCTCGTTTGTCTATTCCCCCAATCAGGGAGCGACGCAGCAGAGCGGTTTTGTCTGGATGAATCTGGAAATCGCCGAACAGGGCGAACGCATCGTGCTCGTGCACGGAACGCATGTGGACAATGTGCCATGAGCAAGCGGCAGCGTGGTTTCGGCATCATTGCGGCGATCGTCATTCTGGTCATATTGACGACTATTTCAGCGGGATTGGTGAGGCTGGGCACTACGCAGCAAGTCACCTCGGCGCAGGACGTCTTGTCCGCGCGCGCATGGCAGACCGCCCGCGCCGGGAATGAGTGGGGGCTATACCAAGCCTTGAGCGCCGGCGGCTGCAGCGCATCCACTACTCTGGATCTACGCGCTTCGACCGGCTTTTCGGTGACCGTGAGTTGCACTTCGAAAACCTTCAAGGAAGGTGAGACATCCCCAGGGGTGCCGCTGACGATTACCACCTACAGCATCGAAGCGGTTGCATGCAATTCGAGCGCCTGTCCGGATGCCGCATTGGCTGCAAATCCGGGATACGTTGAACGAAAGCGCGTGGTGATGGCGAACACGCCCTGAGTGACGGCGGCCGCGAATGTGAGGGTCGGTCCGCATGTCGAGCAATCCCGGAGACGCTTCCGGCCCGTGATTAGAGCCCAAGAAATGCCAAGCAAGGTCTGGGAAATATTGGTTGTTATCCCAGCGCTTCAATATAAAAAACCCATTGACAACAACCATTTATTGATATAACTTCAAGTAACTCGTCCAACGAGTTGCGCGCATGGCATGGTTTTCCAAGAAAAGAACGCTATCCGGCTGGATGGTGGTCAGCACAGATACTGACGCCATACGGCTGGCTTGCGTCGACCGTTCGACGCAGGGAAAGCCCCGGGTTGATCGTTGGGGCATCCTCAAGCAGAACGAAAACAGCGGTGCGGAGCTGGAAAAGGTCGCGGAAGAATACAAGCTCGAGCGCTACCGTTGCGCGACGCTGCTGCATCCCGCCGAATACCAGCTGCTGATGGTCGATGCGCCCAGCGTGCCGCGCGAGGAACTGAAAGCGGCGATCCGCTGGCGCGTGAAGGACCTGCTGGACTACCACATCGACGACGCCACCATGGACGTGCTCGATATCCCGATGGACACGGAAGCGGCAGGTAAGAGCCACTACATGTACGCGGTCGCGGCGAAAAACGAAATCGTGCAGGCCCAGATCGCCCAGTTCGAACGGGCCAATATTCGATTGCAGGTGATCGACATACCGGAAACGGCCCAGCGCAATATCGCGGAACTCTACGAAACCACCGACCGTGGTGTCGGCATGTTGACCTTCGATTACGCCGGCGGCCTGTTCACGCTTTCCTTCAGGGGCGAACTCTATCTTGCGCGCAGGCTTGACGTTACCTGGTCCCAGCTCGTCGGCTCGCGGGAGAACCAGAGGCAGACCTATTTCGAACGCATCGGCGTCGAGATCCAGCGATCGCTCGACCATTTCGAGCGCCAGTACCAGCACATAGCCTTGTCGGAGTTGCTGCTCGGGCCGTTGCCGGAAGACATCGGCCTGTTGCCGTTTCTTAGCTCGCAGCTGTACCTGCCGCTGAGGCAGATCAACCTTGCAGATACCCTGGAGTTCGCCGAGGACATGGGCGTCGAGAAGCAGTGGCAGTTGTTCCATGTGCTGGGCGCCGCGCTGCGCGCAGAGGCAAATGCGATATGAGCCAGCAGATCAATCTGTTCAACCCGATCTTCCTCAAGCAGAAGAAGGCTTTCTCGGCGGTGCGGATGCTGGATGCGCTGGCCGTGCTGCTGGTGGGCGTTGCCATATTCTACGGCTACGCCAGCATCGAAACCCTGAACCTCGACCGGCAGTCGGTGGAAACCGGCAGGCAATACGACCAGGCAAGGCTGCGGCTGGCCCAGGCCAGCGCGCGCTACGCGCCGAAGACGGCCGATGCCGCTCTGGAGGCCGAAGTGAAGAATTTGCAGGCGCAGTTGAGCGCGCGCAGCGCCGCGCTCAACACGCTTGGCGTCGGCACGCTTGCACGCGATACCGGCTACGCCGAGTACTTGCGCGCCCTGGCACGCCAGTCGCTGAACGGTTTGTGGCTGACCGGGTTGAAAATTGCTAAAGGCGGCACCGAGATTGAGATCATCGGTCGCGCCTTGCAGCCGGAACTGGTGCCGGCCTATATCCGCAGCCTGAACCGCGAACGGGCGATGCAAGGTCGCGCCATGGAGTCGCTGGTCATGTCGCAGCGCCAGGAGGCGCTGCCGCCGGACGTTTCGCGGCCGGCAGGTACCGCGACCAGTTATACCTACACCGAATTTCGCCTGAGTTCCAGCCATGGGGCGCTTCCGGCAGAAGGAGTGGCGGCACCGGCCGCCGCCGGGTCGGACCAGCCGCGCGATAATGCGCAGGGATTGCAGCCGTGGCAGGCGCAGGCCGGAGGGGTTGCGGCCAAATGAAGCAGCTGCTGCAAAAATACGCAGATGGAATCGACGCCATGGCGCTGCGCGAGCGGGCCATGTTCTTCAGCGCCGTCGCATTGGTGCTGATGGCCCTGCTGCAGGTCTTTCTGCTGGATCCGATAGTGTCGCGGCGCAACCAGTTGTCGGTGCAGATCGCGCAGCAGGACGACGAAACCAAAGCGATCCTGGCCAAGATCCAGACCTTGATCCGGCCCGATGCGCCCGACCAGGACGCGATCAATCGCGACAAACTAAAGACCATGCGCGCGCAGTTGGAGCAGATCGACCAGCAATTCGAGCAGCAACAAAAGCAGTTCGTCGCGCCGGGAAAGATGGGGGCGTTGCTCGAAAGCATGGTGGGAAAAAACCGGAAGTTGAAGCTGATGTCGCTGCGCAACCTGCCGCCGGCGAGCTTGTCGCAAGCGGCCGGTGGCGCAGCGCCGGACGCACCGAAGACACCCGGCACGCGCGAGGTGTTCCGCCACGCGGTCGAACTCAAGATCAGCGGCGGCTATTTCGACCTGCTTGATTATCTCGATGCGCTGGAGCACATGCCGCAGCAACTGTTCTGGGACGGGTTCGAACTGCGCGTGGCGCAGTACCCGCAGTCGGTACTGACGCTGACTATCTACACCCTGAGCCCGGAGAAGTCATGGCTGACCGTCTGATTCGGGTACAAGTGTTATCGGCTGCGGTCGCGCTGGCGCTTTGCACCGGCAGCGCGGCGCAGGCACTGGTCGATCCGACGCGGCCGCCGCTCGATTTGATGGGGTCGGCGGGTGTTTCGGCCACAGGCGATGCGGAAGGTGCATCGCCGCGTCCGCGCCTTGAGTCCATCCTGCTGTCGAGTGCGCGTAAAGGCGCGATCATCAACGGCCAGTACGTGGCTCTGGGAGGGGCTTACGGCAAAGCGACGCTGGTCGGCATCACCCCGACCAACGTCACGTTGAGAACTGACAAAAAGCTGGACGTGCTACAGTTGTACCCTTCCATGGAGAAGGATTCTGCAGCGCCCGGCGCAGAAGAAAGATCCGAAAAAACTGCGAGCCACCCATGAGATTTCCGTGCACAGCAAGGCAGCTTGCGGTCGTTCTTGCAAGCGCATCGATAGTTGCGGGTTGCGCCCAGGAACCCGTGCGCACCAGGGGCGTCAACCCCGATATCCTCGGCGAGATGGACAAGAGCGCGCAACGGGCGAAACCGCGCGAATCGGACGCAGTGAATCAGGCTCTGCTGCCGCCGCTGCGAATGGAGTTGCCGGAGGTGCGGGGGCAGCCGATCGAGGGGCGCTTCGATCTGAACGTGAACAACGCGCCGGCAAAGGAAGTCTTTCTATCGATCGTGTCGGGCACGCGCTACAGCATGCTGGTGCACCCCGACGTACTCGGGTCCATTTCGGTCAACCTCAAGGACGTCAGCCTGTCCGAAGCGCTGGAGTCGATCCGCGAGATTTATGGCTACGAATACAAGATCGACGGCACCAGGGTCTATATTCAGCCCGCGGGCATGCAGACGCGCGTGTTTCAGGTCAACTATCTGGTCGGAGCGCGGCAGGGCCGGAGCGATATGCGCGTGACCGCCGGCTCGAGTGGCATCACGACCAATGCCGCGACCGCAGGCGCGGCGGTCGTACCCGCGGCGGCGGGCGGGCAAGGGGCGCAAGCCGCGGTTGGCGGCGTGCAGGGGCCGCCTTCCCTCTCACCGAATGCGGCCGGCGCGCTCGGCGGCCTGGGCAGCGATGCGACGCGCATGTCCACCGTGCAAACGACCGATTTCTGGGCCGAGGTTGCGT
>JAPLRD010000292.1 GCA_026399375.1 Pseudomonadota bacterium | reverse complement strand
TCGGCGGAACTGTGCGATATCCATCCCTCGCGAGGCCACACCCATTTGTCGCAAAGCTTCTTCAAGAGGATGAAGAGCGAAGAGCAAAGCAGGCCGCGTCCAAGTGGCCTTCGTCTTGGGACGCCCCAATCTTTGATTCGAAGCCCGAAAAACGGCGGCTGCGAATCGCCAACGCGCTGCTTCTTGCACTTGTACGCTGTGGATGCAAAGTGTCGGTGGGCCGCTCACCGGCGTATGACCTGAACACCACCATAGGTGATGTCGGACTAGGATTTGTCTTGGCCCCGAAAGGATTCGATCGGGATGAGTACCATCGGACCCGTAAAGTTTTCCCCAACGAGGGCAAGCTCAAATTGCAGCTAAGCTGGTACCAGCCACCACCCGAAGTCACCGTCCTCTGGCAAGACCTCGACGGCGTCCCGCTTGAGGAACAGCTTACGGAGATCGTCGTCGGCTTACTTGTGGCAGGCGAATGGAGCGTTCGACAAAGCCTCCAAAACAGGTACGACTGCCTCGTAGATCGCAGGGCTAAGGCCGAAAAGGAAATACGCCGCTTGGCCGAAGAGGCAAAGCGAAAGGAAAAAGAGCGCCAGGAAAAGGCAGAACGCGAGCGGCGCGAACAGCTAATTGGGGAAGCCGAATCCTGGCGCCGCGCGAATGACCTGCGCGCCTATGTTGCGGCACGACTGAATGAAAAATCGAACGAGCCACGCAGTTCGGCAGATGAGGCGATCGAAGCGTGGGCTCGATGGGCACTTGCCGAGGCGGATCGGATCGATCCGCTGCGCCGTGTACCGGATGCCGTCAAGGGCAGTTAGTAATTTATGCCTTTCGCACCATCGCAATCACTTCCGCCCCGGCCTTTAACTTGTCGAGATAGTCTGCCCAGTGTTTCATCATTGCGCGCCGCTCCTTGATGAACTTCGTTCGGTTATACGCCGCTCCCAAAGAGCCAGGAACGCGATGTGCCAATTGATGCTCGATCACTTCCGGGGCAAAACCCAGCTCTTGATGCAAGATGGTTCGCGCCATCGCCCGAAAGCCGTGGCCGGTGATTTCTGTCTTGGTATCGTAGCCCATGCGCCGCAACGCAGCGTTCAACGCCGCGTCGCTCATTGGTTTGTGCGGATCGCGTCCCGGAAAAACATTACGGCGCTGGCCAGTTTGCGCATGAAGCTCACGAAGTATTGCCACTGCTTGAGATGCCAGCGGCACAAGGTGCTCAGTCTTTGTCTTTGTAACCAGATAACGCCACTCCGCCTTTTCCAAATCGAACTCGGCCCATTCCGCCTTGCGCAGCTCGCCTGGCCGAACAAAAAACATTGGTGCAAGGCGCAAAGCGCACTGAACGATAAAGGTTCCTTCGAAGGCATCAATAGCCCGCAACAACTTCCCAACTTGAGCAGGCTCGGTTATCGCCGCGAAATGCTCATGCTTCAAAGGACGCAGCGCACCACGTAGGTCAGGTGAATAGGCGGGGATCATGTCGATATGGAAATAACGCCGGACTTAGACCCATCATCAAGACTTTGCAGGAATTGCGCTATTGCTATGGCGTTAGCGTTTACGGCGTCTGTGCGCGAGACGCCAGCTAACTCGTAGGGGGTGACAAGTCCATCAGACGGCACGGTGTTAACTGTGCCGAGCGAGACATTGCCAATCTTGAAGGTGCACGTGGCAGTGGGGTCATGCAGAAATGAACCGTCCACACCAGTAGTTCCTGTTGATGCTCCGCACGAGTAACTCGCACCTTGTACCGGCGCATCAACTAAATAGCCAGTAAGCGCCGGAGTTGCTGGGGCAGATGGGACACCACCACCGCTCCCGCCACCGCAGCCAGTCAACACCAATAGCCCGCAAACTATTGCGCCAATCGTCCAGGCTTTCATGTTGCTCCTACGTCTTAGGCGGTCCAATGAGATTCAGACTAGGCCAATGCGCGGGGCTTGTCTATCCGACTGTTGGTTAATCGTCCGGTCAGGCCGACTGCGGAAGTTTGCATATCCCAAACAAGGCAAGCAGACGATCAACCCCGGTCCCCTAATATTTCGAAAAAATTTTAGACCCCCGTTCCCTAGGGTGCGCGGCAGGGTCGTATGGGACTCAAAGAAACTTACCGGGGGTGGACTTGGGTTTGCTTTGGAGGGCCGCTAGTTTGCGCTTGGCGCGGGCCGCCCGCAGCGCCAGCGAGGACGGACGCGCCAACGCCATTAGACTTGACAAGAGGACATATCTCGACGGCGCAGGCGAGAGCAACCGCTAGTAACACTACGCGGTTCAGTCGCAAAATGCGACTTGCGAAGCCGGAATGACGCGCTAAAGGGGGCTAGGTGCCGGGTGTCGTTGGCCTAGCCCTGCCGTGGTATGACCCGATCCTGAATGTTGAGGTGAATCAGCGACACGAACGGGAGTATAAACGGGGGTAGAAATCTGGCTATAACAATAAATATATATATATCAGTATATTACTAGCGTTTCTGGCGGGCCAGAACACACCACACCACAAACTCGCTCAGGTGCAGAACGCACGATTGTGGTGGCGGCGGAGATTCGAACTCACACGTCCAGCATCCATCTCAACCGTGCGCACGCCCTCGCCAACCTTGGCCGCCTCTGTGACGTAGGGTTCGAATCCGTTTCAGGGATTCGAATCCGGGCACTATGTTTCAGCACCAGCCCTTCGATTCCGAACAGTTCTACCTTGCTTATTTCCGGCGCGCTCCGTCTTTGCGCGCGGCATACTTGGAGTCGCGCGCGGCCTTCTGATCCTTTTTGAGCGCCGCATCGGCCGCCATTTGGGCAACGCGCCCGGCATCCTTGCGGGCTTTTTCTTCCGTCACAGCGCGTGCTTGCCTGGCTTTCTCAGCCACCCGTTCGGCGTCCCGCCGTTCTGCGGTGGCTCGGTTAGCGGATTCGCGCTCGGCCGTGCGGATTTGGCGCGCTTTTGCCGTTTCAACGCGTGCAGCCTGCCGCTCGGCGGACTGTGCATCGTTGCCCCGCGCCGTTGCCTTTATCTTTTCAAGTTGCGCTTGCTTCGCCTTGGCCGCCGCCTGCAAGCGCTCTGCGAAGTCTGGATCATTGCGAGACATGTCTATAATCTTTCATTTCAAAGCAGTCGCATAGGCGGCTGATATTACTACCTTCTCGCCACCAGCCCTACCCTTTTTGTTTCAATTTTGATTCAATCAGAACTACCGTCCAAGCACTCTTCCGAACGACGGCTTGATTCCCAGCATCTCCACCAATAAAAAACACCAACCACATCTGCGGTTGGTGTTTTTTTTCGTAAGCCCGCGTGTGTTCGCGGGTTCCTGCGTGGTCTTGCGGACTTCGGGATTTCACCATCACCCCGGTTTTGGCGCCATTCCACTCTCTCCGAGCCGTTATTCTCTCCGCCCACGGCCCCACCTATGGGGTCGAAGTCCGCAAGCACCAAAATACAGTCGCGTTACGATCAATGACTTACACGCGGACCAATCAAGCGGTATTTTCATAGCATTGGGTAGCAGCGGAAACCGTCCAGCCTAGAGAAGCAATGAATCGCAACGGCGCATCGCAATGGCATCGACTCAACGTTCCCTCGCTTATGCACCTGATAATGAAATGCATGCACACCCCGTCACCCGTTTGATCCTGCACGAACCGAGCCAACCCTCACCACCGGCAACCCGCTCCACGATGTCGTGAACTCCTGAGACATCCGCTCTCGTTTCGTCTTCCACCCATTGCTGATGCCCTCGGCCGCAGAATGCAGCGTGCCTCGCCCCCATTGGGTGTTGATGCGGTCCATGACAGCCATGAGTTTTGTGTTGTCGCGCGCCGTTGAAAACATATCCGGTTGCGCCGTCGAACCATCGCTGAGGTCCATCAGCGTAATTCCCGCCTTCTTGTACGAATAGCCAGACTTGAATATACCTCTGAGACCTTTGAGCGCGATGCTGGTCAGGGCCAGGGTATCGCTGGTGGGTTCCGGTATCGGCAATGTCACCGACGGCTGGTACTGCTTCTGGTTTTCAGCAAACGTATTCGTGCGGATGAACACGTTGACCATGCCGGCGACAGATCCCTGGCTGCGCAACTTCTCTGCCGCGATCGCAATGAAACTGGCCACGGCCGCGCTAAGAGGCTCCAGTTCGGTAACGTAATCACCAAACGATCGCGAGGACATGATTTGCTGCTTGTCCGGCGCCGATTCTTCCATGTCGATGCAGGGGATGCCGTTGAGCTCGGTAACAGTGCGCTCCAGGACAACGGAGAATTCACGACGCAGGACTTTGGCATCCGTCGTCCGGAGCGCTTCCACACTAGTGATCCCGCGGTCAGTGAGTTGCTTCGTCAGTTGTGCACCGACGCCCCAGATTTCCCGAATCCCGATCGTTGAAAGCAGGCGCGACAGTTCAGATTCACTCATGCGTCCGAAATCACACACGCCATTGGCGCCGGCAAGCCCCTTCTTGGCGCAGTTGTTCGCCATTTTGGCCAGGGTTTTTGTGGGCGCGAAGCCGATCGACACCGGAAGGCCGAGCCATTTCCTCACACGCGCCCTGATTTCCTGGCCATACGCGGCCAGGTCGTAGTGCTCGAATCCGGCCAGCCCAAGAAAACATTCGTCGATCGAATAGATCTCCTGGTCAGGCGAAAACTGAGCAAGCACCGACATCATGCGGGAACTCATGTCCGCGTACAGGGCGTAGTTGCTGGAAAGCGCGACGATCCCGTGCTTCTTGGCCATGTCCTTCATCTGAAACCAAGGCACAGCCATTTTGATGCCGAGCGCCCTGGCTTCCGCACTGCGTGAAACGGCGCAGCCATCGTTGTTGGATAAAACGACTACGGGGCGGCCTTCAAGCTTGGGGTTGAACACCCGCTCGCAGGATACATAGAAGTTGTTGCCGTCAATCAGCGCGAAGGTCATTGATCGTCACACGCGATGAATGGACCAGCGCACTACGCCCCAGACGGACAGGTCCTGATCCTTGCCAATATGAAGGTCTTCGCTGCCATCGCTGGCAGCGCGCAAAACAATGCCTTCAGGTGTGTGGCACAACTGCCTGACCGTGAAATCGCCATCGATGACGGCAACGACAATGCTTTGGTCCACCGGATCGATCGCGCGATCGACAACCAGGAGGTCGCCGTTACGGATACCGAAGTCAGGCATCGAGCCGGTTGCGGTGACGAAAAACGTGGCTTCACGGTGCAAGATGAGATGCTCATCAAGGCTGAGCCGATCTTCGGTGTAATCAGAGGCGGGAGATGGGAAGCCCATGGCGCCAGAGTATAACGGCTGCGTTCGCCGGACATCGGAACAGAGAGGAGGACGGTTGACCCCGACAGGCGGCGGTGGCAAAAACCGCGGGTTGGCACAGAGTTCTCCTTGTCGAACAATGGGTTCGCGTCTGCATTCGGCGCAACCAGTCCTACGCGCGGATCGCGTCGAAGAACCGCTGCTCGGCCACTGCGGTTGCTGGGATCAGCACAACTGGAAAGCGGCGCGCTGGATTTGAGCGGCCGCTATCCAAAAAATCGGGATGGTGGTTTCGACCCACTGCGGACCTAAACCGCTACATGTTCCCAGCGTCCGCAGCACATTGCCGACGCTCTAGAAATTGAACCCGGTCGTCGGCTTGGGCACGATTGCCGACTTCGGCGTGAAAACTGCGCGGCAAAAGCGCGAACGATTAGCTCGAACTAGCTGGCGATCAAGCGGCCCTCCAGGGCCACTTCGCATTCAGGTCCTTTCGATAACGCCGAGCAAAGTCAGTCCATCCCGGAACATTCCCAGCGCCAGGAGACACAGGAGTATTCCCAGCACCTTGTAGATGTAATTCAGCAGCGGTCCGCGAAGGATTGCCCTCGAGCCTCCAACCGAAACGGCGAGTAAGACCTTGGAACCGATCAGACACGAGTAAAACCCTCCGAGAAAAAGCGCCGGCGCGACCAGACCGGATGACATTGCTTTGGTCAGAAAGCCTCCCCCGACAGAAAGCCAGAATAAATACGGGTGGGGATTCAGCGCATTCGCCAGCACCCCCTTGAGCAGCGATGTACTCGCCTCCGCGCCCACCTGGTTCGACAATCCGGTTGACCGCAGGTTCTCGTAGCCCATAAAAAGCAGAAAAGCCGCTCCCACCAGAGAGACCACGCCAAGAACCGACTGCGCCCCGGAAAGCCTGCCAAGCACAAAAATGGTCACGATGATGATCGGCAGGTCGGTAATAAGCGGGGCGAGTGCGACCTTGATTCCTGCACCGACATCCCGCCGGAGCGTTTCGGATATGACCAGGGTCAATAGAGGCCCTGGGGCGAGTCCAGCGGTTAGTCCGAGGATCACCCCTGCCGCGAGAACTTCCAGCATATTGTCTTGAGTCGATTGACGATCATTTGTATGCGTGCTGGCTTCAGGTTGTCTTCGCGCGGACGATTTCGTCCTCGATCTCGCGCAGTCGGTCCTTGCCGAAGAATATTTCGTCGCCAATGAAGAACGTCGGCGAGCCAAATGCGCCGCGGTCGTGCGCCGACTGCGTATTTTCCAACAAGCGCGCCTTCACGTCGGCGTCCTGGGACGCTGCGACCAGTGCCTCCCCGTCGAGGCCGGCGTCGTTCAGCGTCGCGAGGATTGCGTCATCCATGGCCATGTTCTTCTCCTGCTCCCACATGGCCGCGAAGACCACCTCTACGTAATGCTCGAAGCAGCCGAGCTTCTGGGCTGCGCATGCGCCACGCATGATCTTAAGCGTGTTTACCGGGAAGAACGGGTTGCGCTTAAACTGGTTCAGGCAGTGCTTCGCTATGAAGCGTGTCATCTCGAGCCGGTCGTAGGCCTGCTTGTTCGGGATGCCAGCGAAAGCCTCCGCTGGCGAGCGGTTGTTGGTGAGCTTGAAGAGGCCGCCAAGCAGGATCGGCACGTACTCGAACCTCACGCCGGTGCGCGCCTCGATCGCACGGATTACCTTGTGGCACATGTAGGCGTTGGGGCTGCCGAAGTCGAATAGGAACTGGGCTTTAACGGAACTCATCTTCGATCTCCTTGGGATATCCGCAATTCGGCAGCTCTGGTACTTCCTAGGTTCACCAGGCTTCCAACCACGGCCGCAATTCGGTCTCGTGGGTCCAGGCGTCGCGAGGTTGCATGTGGATCTGCCAATAGGCCTCGGCGATGCTGTCCGGGTTCAGGATCCCCTGCTGGTCCTTCAGCGCGTAGCGCGCCGGGAAGTTGGTCTTGATCCACTCCGTGTCGATCGCACCGTCAATCACCGGATGCGCGACGTGGATGCCCTTGGGCCACAACTCCCTGGCCATGCTTTGCGCAAGTGCCCGCAGCGCCTGTTTCGCGCCGGAGAACGCCGCGAACCCGTCGCGGCCGCGCAGGCTTGCCGTGGCCCCCGTGAACAGGATCGTTCCGCGGCCGCGCGGCAGCATCGCCTTGGCCACCTCGCGGCCCATCAGAAAGCCGGAGAAACAGGCCATCTCCCAGACCTTGAAGTACACCCGCGCGGTGGTTTCAGTGATGCCGAAACGCACGTTCGCGCCGATGTTGAACACGGCCACCTCGATGGGCGCGATCTCGCGCTCGATCTTCTCGACCAGCGCCACCATCTCCTCTTCCTTGCGCGCATCGCTTCCGAAGCCATGCGCCTCGCCGCCCTCAGACTTGATCTGTGCGACCAGCGGCTCGAGCTGCGCCGCATTGCGGCGCGTAACGCAGGCGATGTAGCCCTCGCGTGCGAAGCGCCGCGCGATCGCCCCGCCCGTCGCGTCTCCGGCGCCGATCACGAGAATCGCCTTTGGATCGTTCATGCAACCTCCTGTCTGGATTCGACCCGCTCGATACGCACGGGAACGTACTTGTGCCAGGGTGTGCCGGCGATGGGATCACAGTCGGCGCCACTCGTCAGCTCGTTCAATGCTACGCCACGGCGTTCGGCGGGACCGTCCCCGCGGCACACGTCAAGCCCCCCGCCGTTTGGCAGCGAGACATGTCCCGATTGGAGGTCGGACGTGATCTCGACCGGTGCAATGGCAGTGCCACGCCGGGTGAACAGTCGCGCCCATTTGCCCTCGCCGAGACCCAGTGACTTCGCGTCATCAGGGGATATTCGCAAAGTTCCGTAGATGCCCTTGCGGTGCCAGTCAGTGCCTCGGATGCTCGTATTGCTCGTTTCGCTTCTTCGCTCGCCCGCTGACAGCACCAACGGATAGTCGGGGTCGGCCGTACCTCGCGCGGATTGCTCGGTGCCCAGCTTGGCAAGCTCCGGCATTAGTTCGGGCAGGTGAAGATTGATCCTGCGCTCAGGCCGCCGCACCGCGGCCCAGCTATCAGCGTACTCGCTGACGGCAAACACCACACCGGATGGTGAGTTTAGGATCGACTCGAATAGCCGGTTTCCCGCAGAGGTGAGACTGCCCCCGAAGCCGGCCCGCGCAGCGGCACCGCGTTGCTTGCGCACATAGATCTGGCATATGCCCCAGAGCGACGCGGCCGGCGCCATGCCAGCAGCGAGGCTTGCACCAAGCGTGCGATACAACACAACCGAGGCGTACCGCACCACGGCTTTGTCGCGCCGCGACTTCCAGTCGAAAGCTAACGCGAATGCGGTCAGGCCCAATCTGGCGGCCCGTCGTAGCAAGCCATATTGCGCGTCGCCAAGCTCGCCCAGCGCCTCCAGCAGGCGTGCATGGACCTCTGCTTCGGTCAGCGTCCCCGGCCGAGCCTCGAATAGCGGTTGGCGCAGATGGAAGGCGTTGCGCGGGAATTCCAGGTTGAAGAATGTCGCCTCCGCCTTCTCGAACTGCGAGGACGCCGGCAATACATAGTCGGCCTGCCGCGCAGTTTCGGTCATCGCGACGTCGATCACGACAGTAAGCTCCAGGGCCCTCAAGGCTTCGCGCATGCGCGGCGAATCGGCCAGCGAGTGCGCGGGGTTGGCTGCCTCGATGAACATCGCGCGAAAGCGTTTCGGGTGGTCGGTCAGGATCTCGTCAGGGATCGCGTTGCAAGGAATGAGTCCCATGATGACCTTCGCCCCCGTCACCGGCGTATGTGACCAAGGCTTGGCGGGGGCATCGGGCTTGGTGCCGGCCGCCTCTGCGGCATCGCGTTCGCGGCCGCTCGATGACAAGTTAAGAATCGGCACAAAGGCATTGTTTGTTCCCGGTCGCGCGAAGTGCCCGGTAAGCAGCCAGACCAGCCGCTGCAGATAGCTCACGAGTGTCGAGTGGCGGTTCATCTGCACGCCCAGGTCCTCGATCATCGACACACTCTTGGCGTGCGCGATGCGCTCTGCGACGCAACGCAGCAGGGTCTCTTCGATGCCACAAGCCGCGGCGTACTCCGCCACAGGGATGCGCTGAAGGTGCTCGGCGATTTCGGAATAGCCGTGCGTGTGCTGGTCGAGCCACGCACTCGCGACCAGCCGATCCTGAACCAGGATAGCGGCCAACGCCGCCAGACACCAGGCGTCCGTGCCGGGCCTGACCGCCAGGTGGAAATCGGCCATCGCCGCGGTTTCGCTACGGCGTGGGTCGATGACGATCAAGGATCTTGCCGGGTCGCTCTGGATGTTACGCAGAATGACCCGAGTGCGCGCGAAGCCGTGGGACTGCCACGGGTTCTTGCCCACGAAGACGGCCACCTCGGCGTGCTCGAAATCACCGTGCACACCGGAACCCATCATCTTGCCTTGCACCCAAGCCTCGCCGGTCTTCTCCTGGGCCAACGCATTTGACCGGTATCGCACGCCCAGCGCCTTTAGTGTGCTTTCGGCGTAGGTTGCCCCAAGGTGGTTACCCTGGCTGCCACCACCGTAGTAGAGGATGCTCTCGCCGCCGTGTTGAGATTGAATGTCGCGCAGCCGCGCTGCAATATCGCGGATTGCCGTGTCCCAGCTCACCGCCTCGTATGTACCGTCGCTACGACGCCGCATTGGCGAATCGATTCGATCCGGACCGTTCTGGTAGTAGTCCATTCGTTGCGACTTCTCGCACACATAACCCTGCGAGGTCGGATGTGCCTTGTCGCCCCGGATGCGCACGATACGCCGGCCCTCGGTCTGCACCTCGAGTCCGCAGTTCAGCGAACAGATGATGCAGGCGGTCTTCTTCCATGCTCCGGACACGAAGGGGTCCATACGGGCACCTTGCTTTTTTGGGAAACGATCGTTATCCTATAGTCTACTCATATCATCTGTCAACCTATGCGCTACCCCAAGAATCACAAGGAGAAGATACGCGAGCGACTGCTGGACGACACCGCGCGCCACGTAAAGAAGTACGGTTTCGCGGGAAGCGGCATGGACGCCATCGCCACATCCGCTGGTGTTACATCGGGTGCGCTGTACAAGCATTTCTCGGGCAAGTCGGACATGTTCGCGAAGCTGATCCGAACAGACCTGCAGCGGACGGCTGCACGCTTTGCTGCCATCCACCCCGGCGACGCCGAAGCGGCCGAGAAGTTACTGGCAGCCTACCTGAGCCTGCAGCATGTGCGGCACCCCGAGCATGGGTGCCCGCTCCCGGCGCTGACCGCAGAGGTCGGGCGCGCCGACGACGCGGTTCGTGCCGCGTTCGAGGACGGACTGTGCAATGTCCACGCACAGGTGCAGCAGATCGTCGGCTCGCGAGCCAAGGCCTGGGCGCTGATCGCCCAGAGCGTGGGGGCGGTGATGCTCGCCCGCGCGACGCTCGATCCGAAGGTTCAGGGAGAACTGCTCGAGTCGGCACGGGCCGAAGCTCGAGTGCTTCTCACCGATGGTCAAAACGGTTAGTGTAGTCGTTGCTCAGGGCCCAAAGCTCGATCGCAGCTGAATGCCCCAGCGGCTGTCTTGGAACGTCAGCGCGTACAGCGACTGGTAGACACCGATGACCGAGTTGTCGCTGCGGAAACGCGTGTAACTGAGCATGTAATGCGCTTTGCGATCATTGAACTGGACCAGCTCGCGAGTTCGCCAGGCGCTGTACTTCCAGTCGTCTTCCTTCTTGAGCCGGTCGAATAAGTCCATCGGGTTGCTGCCCGGCTGCTCGTAGACCTTCACGGTGCCCGCGGCGAATCGTACGTGGGGGAAGTGCATCGTGGCATCCATCGCTGAGGCGTCATACTGATTCAAAGCATCCATGAATTCATCGAGGACCTTCTTGCATTCAGCGTCTATATGCGTTCGTTCGTCAGCCATGGCTACATGTCTCCAAGCAAACAATGTGTGCGATACAAACATCTCGCGGGTTCCGATTCGAGAGGCAATTTTGATAAATGGGCTGGGTGGGCGGGGGATGCGGTAGCATCCGAGCCCCCCAACCGCCAATTAAAAAATTGCCTAGGATGAACTACATACATCCTACCCATTACGAACGATAGCAAATCTACGTCCTGGCGACAGCCGGCCATAATCCGAGCGCCATCGCGACCCCGATTAACCGCCATAAGATCCCCGATCAGCCGTGAATTGGCACGCATACGCAGACAGCGAGGCCATCGACCGAAGCAGGTGCGCCCGTTTGCTGTGGCTCGCATGCGGACCTCAGCACACTGCCAACGTATCGATCCAGCGACCTGGGCTTTTGCACAAACCATGCTGGCCGGACAGTTGTCGACTTGCACCTTGAGTACGCATTCGTCGTAATGGCATCCTACCCTTCGGCCACAATTGGTGGCCAATGGCCGGTAATGAAGCTTGATCCGGACGCTCACCGTGGCGATTATTCCATCCCGCCAGCAGCAGGTGTTGGCCGGGTCTTCACCTTGGCATCGTCGGTCCACCGAAACTTTCGGTCAGCGACCGCATTTCAAAAACACCAGCCGTTACTAAAGACCCTGAAGAGACGCTCATGGAGAATTGCATGAGCGTCCGGTTTGCCAGTCTGACCGAGCACTCGCGTTATGCTAGTCCCACCGGGAAGTGCCGCACGCGCAAATTTCCGCATCGCTGTTTGCTTTGAGTCGGTGCCCGACACAACCAGGCCTTGAAAACTCACATTAACATGCGCAAATTCTATGCCTCGAGTTCTCAGGCTCATAGCACTTGGTCGCGATGACCAAACCTGGTCGAATTGTCGACAAAAAAAACCTTCGCCGGGATAAGTCTGTACCATCGAACTGTTGCAAGGGCGGCTGCAATTGCAGCTGGAGCGGAATCGATGTCGGCTATAACGGGATATTTCTGGGCATACAGCTTTCGCGCACCTATTTCATCGACACCTTCAAGCTGTTGGACTGTACCTTCGAGCTGAATTCCTTTGATTTCCCGCCAGTCGGCGTAGTCCTCCTGTATGGTCGCCGCAACTGTAGCCTGCGCTGCAATATCCCGAACATGGCGCGAGGTGGCCGAGGATAGGAAATATAGCGAAAAGCCGTCGTTTGCGTAGAAAACGGCGGCTGCCCAAGGGCCCCCCCACGCCTTGGGTGGCAAGCGTCATTACATGGTGCGTGGTCAGATAATCCAGCGCACGTTTGGGTGCCGCCAGTTGGATCACTGCTCGCCTACCGGGCGCACCACGCTTTCGTTCGCCTCTTCCTTCCAGCGCCGATAAAGCCGGTGCGCAATTTCGAATTGGTCGAGCGCTTTGCCCACCGAATGGTTGACGATGTCTTCGATGCTCTTTGGGCGGTTGTAGAACGCCGGCACCGGGGGAAGGATTACAGCGCCATATTTGCAAGCGCGGCCAAGTAATTCAATGTGGCCGAGGTGCAGCGGCGTTTCACGGACTAACAACACTAATCGGCGGCGTTCCTTGAGACAGACGTCAGCGGCTCGTGTCAACAGGTTATCGCCGTAGGAATTCACGATTCCGGAAAGCGACTTGATAGAGCACGGAGCGACCAGCATGCCCATGGTCTGGAACGAGCCGCTCGCTATCGCCGCCCCGATATCACGATGACTATGCACTACGTCTGCCAGTGCTTCGACTGCCTCCATCGTCCAATCGGTTTCTTCAAGGATAGTGCGCTTGGCTGACGGTGACAGAACCAGGTGCGTCTCGATGTCAGGAATATCCTTAAGTACCTGAAGGACGCGAATACCATAGACTGCACCAGACGCGCCAGAAATGCCGACGATTAAACGTCTCACGCAATTTTCCAAATTAACTGCCTCCTCGTCTCAGGCGGGGACGCATTCCCCGGAAATAAGCTTCAGTCTTATGCGCTTGTCCGTCGCAGTCTTAGACTCGACAACGCCGAATGCGCGCTGCCGACGGATGCGTATAAAGTCGCTTTGGTTCAATCGATCTTCGCACCGCTAATCTTCACCACCTTGGCCCAGCGTGCGATCTCGGTCTTCACGTACGCGTCGGATTGCTCTAGATTGAGGGCAATGGGCTCCATACCCATATTCAGGAGCCTTTCGCGCAGTTCGGGCGAGGTCAGCGCCTTGGTGATCGAGGCATTCAATTGCTCGGCTATTGGGCGCGGCGTATTGGCCGGTGACATCACGCCGTACCATGCCTTGAGATCGAAATCGGGCAGGCCCTGCTGAGCGATCGGGATTACCTCCGGCAGTGCGGGAGACGGCTCAGCCGCGGTGAGTCCAAGCGCGCGCAACTTTCCTGCGTGAATATGCGGAATGGCAGTTGGGATATCGGTGAACATCATCGAGATTTGGCCACCCAACAAATCGGTCATCGCTGCAGCGCTTCCCTTATAAGGAACATGAACCATCTCAATGCCAGCCATGCTCTTAAATAGCTCACCCGACAAGTGTTGTGAGGTACCGGCACCGGCAGAACCGAAGCTGAGCTTTGTAGGCTGCGACTTACCCAACACGATCAGCTCGCGCACATTATTGACAGGCATCGACGCGTTCACCACGAGCACGTTCTTCTGGACTACCGAAACCGAAATCGCAGTGAAGTCCTTAACCGGGTTGAAAGGCAGCCGCGGACCATAAAGCGCGGGATTTATACCATGGGTGGCGCTCGATCCCATGACAAGGGTGTATCCATCGGGCTTGGCCTTAGCTACAAGTTCGGCGCCAATATTTCCACCCGCCCCAGGGCGGTTCTCGACGATTACTGGTTGGCCCATTGACTCGCTCATACTCTGCGCAAGGTGGCGCGCGAGCTGGTCCAATCCTCCGCCGGCGGCGAACGGATTAATAATATGGATAACTTTACTCGGGTAAGCTTGGGCCAATGTTAATTCTGGAGCGAAAATCGCCGAAATCGCAGCTAACAGTAGCGTGCGTCTTTTCATGAGAGCCTCCTTGAATAAGGGTCGTTTTAGCACGCCTCTTGCGGGCGTTTAATAATTAGAGCGTCGACGCCATATGCACCCCGACCTCGTGGAAGGACGATGAAAGGGTTGATCTCCATCTCGAGCAGATGTTCGGCATGAGCAAAGGCATACTTCGATAGCGTGATCAAGGCGCTCAACAACGCGTCAAGGTCGGCAGGCGGGCTGCCTCGAAAGCCGCGCAGAAGCGTCGAGGCCCGGGTGCCTTCAACCAACCGGCGAGCGCTGTCCAGTGTGCACGGGCATTGTGTGAACGCCACGTCGTGGAACAGTTCGACCGCAGTGCCGCCGAGGCCGAACATCAGCATGGCACCGAACTGCGGATCGATGCGCACGCCCATTACCGTTTCGATGCCACCTTCCAGCATTGGTTCGAGCGTATAGCCATCCAGCGTGCCAGCGTGGTGGTGTGCCATCGAAGCGGCCGCGGCACATACGGCGTGCGCATTGGCCAGACGAAGCGCCACTAGGCCAGCCTCTGTCTTGTGTGCCACGCCAGGGGCAATGCCCTTCAGCGCAGCCGGGTAAGTCGCATCTGCCGCTGCAGCCTGGAGGGCGGACATATCGGAGGCAAATACGGTCGACACCATCGGCACACCAGCATGTGCGATTTCCCGCCGTGCCTCCGCCTCATTCATTATTAGCGAAGGCGCCGCTTCGATAGCGCGTCCAGCGGCAGTATGTAAGCCGGTTGGCTCGATCACGTCCAAGCTTGAGGGCGCCGCATGCAGCGCATGGCGCAGCAGCAAGGCCGCAGATCGAACACTGCGTGCCACAGGAATGCCAAGCTCATGCGCACGCGCGAAACCGGGCTCTACGGCCGTTCCAGACAAAGGCAAAACCAACGCAGGTTTGCCGCAATCGGCAAGCGCATCCAACGCCGCACCAAGTAGAAGCGTCGACCGCTCGTCGCGCGGCGCACCGACCCCGATCCAAGCAACTGCGTCAATATTAGGATCCGCTGCGGCAATTTTTAGCGCTTCACCTGCAGCATTAGGGTTCGAGAACACGCTACTGCCGACGTCAAACGGATTGGCGGCGCGGATAAAGGCGTCACCCAATGCGTCGCAGGCCTGCGCAGTACCCTCCGATAAGTTTGGCACTTCCAACGATTGCGCGCAAAGTTCGTCGGCCAGCACCGAGGCGCCGCCGCCGGAGAGCGTATAGATCAATACGCGCCGGCCATTCGTCGCCCGCTTCTCGCAAAGCACGCGCGCGACCTGCAGTAGATCCTCGGGCTCCGCGACACGTACAATCCCTTCGTCGCGGCACACCGCATCGAACAACTCATCGGAACCGGCCAGCGCACCAGTATGCGAGCGCACCGCCTGGCGGCCCACTTCCGAGGCGCCTGCCTTGAACACAGCGATGCGCTTGTGCAATGCGCGCGCTTCGCGCGCAAGTGCAGCGAAGGCACGACCGTCGGACAGACCCTCAATCATCATCGCCAGCGCGGCGATCTCGGGCCGCTGGAGAAGGAAGCGGCCCGCATCCTCAATTGAAATATCCGAGGCGTTTCCAACATGGATAAATGCCTCGACGCCAGCGCCTACTTCCTCACCGTTCAGAAGTAAGCCGCCAAGCATGGCCCCACTCTGGCACACTACTCCCACCGGTCGGCGGTAGCGAAAGGCGAAATGTTCGAAGGAACTATTGTAGGCCACACAAAACGACGCGCCGGCAGCGCCGACGCCTATGCAGTTAGGCCCTAGCACGCGCATGGGCGAAGATGCCAGTAGGGATTGCAGTGTGCGACCGCGTTCCTGGCCAACTTCACCGCTCTCGTTCCATCCCGAGCTACAGATCACAACCGCGCGCACTCCCTGGCGTTGGCATTCGGCCACGGCCTGAAGGGTCCCCGCAGCCGGCAAGGCAATGACAGCGAGATCCACGGGGTGAGGAAGCGCGTCAACTGAGGGAAAGCAGGGCACGCCAAACAGCGAGCCATGTTTTGGGTTGACGGCAAAGAGCTCTCCGGCGAATCCCAGGCGCAGGCAGTGACGCAGTCCGCGCGTAGCAGGCGCATTTGCACGCTCGGAGGCGCCGATGAACGCGATTGACGCCGGCGCAATCAGCGCAGACAGGTCGCCGCGCTCTACGGAGGCGGCGTCGGCAATCTTCGTTCGGTCCGCTGCACCCATCGAATCAGAGCTTGCCAGCGTAGCTGACCTGGAAGGCTTTCGACGGATCGCACTGTGTGCCGTAGGGCGGTATCGGATAGCGGATGCCGTTACCGGCGAGCCAGTCTAGGCCTATCACTACTTCGGCGAGGTGCTCCATGCGTAGCGCGACCAGTAGCTCGTCGTCCTGTACACCGCCGAAGCGCCGCTCAGCGAAGCACGGGATGGAAACGCTCGGCTCGCCAGTGGCGAGGCCGCGACCCCAGGAATCGGCGCAGGCCGTCTCGCCGGTCACGTTGAAGTCGCAGCGAAAGTAGTTGCGATGCTGCAGTGCGTTGATCAGCAACATCATCTGACCCGGAGTGGCGTAGACCAGCACGGTGTCGGGCGGATCGAGGCGCGCCCTGGCAAGGGGCGCGGCGGCGAGAGCTGCGTACTTGCCGGCCGGAACCCGCTGCATCTGCGCCTGGTGCTTGCGCGACGCCTCCACGGTTGCAAACCAAACATTGTGGAACATGCTCCCGTCAAGGTACTTCTGCGCTGGAGCATTGAGGCCGACCACGCCGCCGCAGTTGCTATCGGTGACCACGTTGTCGTGCGTCACGCCGAGCGTCCATCCCAGCCAGCGCACCTGACCGATCAACTGACACATCGAGAACTGTACGCCAGGCTCGGGGCGGCGCAAGCCCGGAATCTGGTCGAGTTCCGCGCGCGATTCGAACAGCTTCAGCGCGATCGGGTCGGAGCGCAAACAGAGCTTATTGCGTAGATCAGACGAGACTTTTTCGTAATCGTATGTGATCGTCGCTTCCAATTTACTTCACCTCGACTTTGAACGACACCTGCCCCCAGCTCCCATTACAAAAGCCGGCGTCTTGGCAACTGAAGTGGTTAAACCACATATCGTTGGGATCCAGCCCGGCGGTAAGGCGATCGTGCGCCATGGCCGCGTGGATGGTCATTGGTGCCACTGCGTAAATGCAGACGTTACAGGACTTCACCACGCCGGCCGCGCTGACTTCGATGGCGTCGCCCAGTTTGAAGCCTGCGGCGCAGCCATGACTCGCCACCACCGTTGCGACGATGGTCTTGCGGTTCGCTTCAGGCAGCACTTCAGCCGCCTTGCGGCGTCGCTCGTCGGCCTTAAACGCGGCCATCTCCTCGTCTGTGTAACCGAGGTGCTGCTGGAACTTATCCCAATTGAACGGCTGTTTGCCTTTCTCGTCCGCCATGGCGCCCCCCGGTTGTTGCGTGGATTAGAAATTCCGTGCTAGTAGGGATTTGACGTAATCGCTCTGCTGACTGCGCACGCTGGCCGCGATATCCTTGCCGAGCCAAGCGTCAAGGTCGACGCTTTTGAAGTGTCCGCGCTGGTAGCGCTCGATCTCCCGAAACGGCGCCGTGGCGTCGATATAAACTTTGCGGCCAGTGCCGGCGGCATCGCCTTCGGCCAGCATGCCACTTACCTTGGCGAGCGGCGAGAGCATCATGCCGTCTTTCATATCGCCGCGCGTAATTACCGACCAGAGCACGTCGTCAGCGTTACTTATGTCTATGTCTTTGTCCACCGCGATTACCCAGCCGAGATCGGAATGTGCCGACAAAGCGCCGAAAGCGAGGTTATTCTGCAAGCCTTCGTCGCGGTAGCTCTTGCGATTGATTCGGATGACGACGCCGAGGCAGCCGCGCATCGCTTGCAGTACCTGACAGGTGTCAAACAGTTTTGGACTGATGCGACGGCAGGCGTCGTAAACCGAGGCCTCCGCGGGCAAGCTCATTAGGTTAGTGGTTTCCGCGTTTACGGCGAGCGGGAACCAGTAAACGTAGTCATCTCGGTGGGTAATCGCGGTGATGTTAAACGGCCACACCTTCCAAGCGCGGCCCATGTACCCGCCAGCCTCCGGCATCATGCCTTTCACACCGTCCTGCCCGGAATCTTCCTCAGAAACTAGTTGCGTCGTATCGATAGTGCCTTCGAGCACGATCTCAGCGTCTGCGCGGGTTCGCCTTGCAGCGCCCCGGCGAAGCCGAGTTCGTCGTAACCAAACGGCGTAAGCGTTTGTTGCGTGCTGCCAGAGCAGGCAAGCAGTACGGCCGGGCCCGCGCCGATATTAACGGTAATCGGGATTTGGTTTCGTCCTTGACGCCTGAATTTTCGCACGATCTCGAGCAGGTGGCGTCCAGCCTGGATAGTAATGCACGTGCAGTCTTTCGAGAGCACGCGCATGCGGTGGTAGGATCCGTTAAATGCGCCAGTCTCTGGGTCGCGTGCGAGCACCAGCCCGCCGGTGATTGCATAGCCGGCATCGTCCAGCGTCTGTTGCGTTAGCGGCACCTGCGCGAAAATGTCAATACCCGAGGTCTTCGAGTTCTTCTGACTGGGGGCTTCCTTAACCTCGACTGAGGGGATTGGCGCGAGGGCTGCATCGGCCATATAGCGGGGCAGATAGTCAGCCTCAACCCCGCACAGACGTGCGATGCGTTGACGGTTGCCAAAAATGTTCGAAATAATCGAGCGCCCCGGATGGCCAGTGACGTTCTTGAACAGCACGGCGGGGCCGCCGTCGGTGGCGCGCGCAACCGCTGCGATTTCAAGGTAAGGGTCGGCCGGACGGGCGATTTCGAGTAGATCGTCGTGCTGACGTGCTTGATTCACGAAGTCGGATAGGCTGGTGATACCTCGCATACTGTTGTCTCCTATTTACGGCGGCACGCTGCCACTTTCGCTTATTTGTACGAACATATATTATTTCGACGTAATTTGGCCTGTCAAGGATATTTGTACGAACAAATGGAATTCTGCAACAATTCATGCCATTAGGGATGTAAGGAGAGATGTTTCGATGAAGGGCGTTCGCAAAACAGATCAGGCCCGAGTGACTCGCGCCTACCAGACAGTGGCAGACACGTTACTGCGCGAGATTGAGGGTGGGCGCTACCAAATCGGCGCCAACCTACCGACCGAGGAGCAACTGAGCAGCAGATTTTCGGTCAGCCGCTCCACGGTGCGCGCGGCGCTCGCGCAACTAGAGAAGCACGGCATGATCGTGCGCCGCCGGAAGACTGGCACGATATTGAAGGCCCTCACGCCGACTGACAGATATGCGGTGGCGGTCGGCAGCCTGTCGGAACTGCTGGTGTTTCTGGACTCGACCCTGGTGAGGCCAGAGGACGCGGTTGACGTGGTCGCTACCACCACGCTAGCAGCCGATTTGGGCTGCGCTCCGGGTGAACGGTGGATTCGAGTGCGCACGCTACGCACGCCGGCCGGCGATAAACTGCCAATTTCTTGGACCGAGTATTACCTGCAGCCGCGCTTTCGAAGCGTGGTTGCGCAAATCGGAAAACGACCGGGCCCTGTCTATCCGCTGATCGAGCGCAAATTCAAGGTATCAATTGCTCGCATTGAACAGGACATTGGCGCCTGTCTAATGCCGCCAAGCCTTGCGAAGCGGCTTTCCACTGGCACCGATTCCGCGGCACTTCGCGTAATTCACCGCATGGTATCGGCAAAGGACGGCACGCTGTATTGCACAGTAAGTTTATACCCGGCAGATCGCTTTCGCTATGTGCAGGCGCTCAAGCGGGCCGAATGATCTAAGAGTGCAACCTGTCGAATTCGTGGGGCATCTACGTATCCTGCGAGGGCTCATTTGCGAATATTGTCTCAGAGGCAGGAATACGCATGCATGAAGATTCGATTCTGACGCTCGCAAAGGCGCGATGCCCAAGGAGCACCGACCTGAGCAACAACATCACGATCACGCCAAGGGCGAAGGTCAGCGGCATGCTGGCCGAAGGGTACGTCGCGGGAACGGGACGAAAGATCGCATTCGACGCCACGGCTTCCTTCAAACTGCGCGATCGATACGAGCGCGGATCCTTTGCCACGGTGAACCTCGCTGACTGGCTGTCTTCCGCAGAGGTGGACCGGGTACGCAGCCAGCAAAGGGATTGCCTCAAGTCAATGTTGCGCCGCGGGTATTGACGGAAAACGCGCCGCTCACGCATGGCTGCGCGATTTGAGGCACATTGTTTGACGGTTTGAGGCGCAGGGGGCGGAAGCCAGCGACGCGAGCAGCGGCTGCCGGCAGTTGCCAGTTCAGATTTGAAGATGGAGGTGATGCATGTACGACGCAGGCGAGAAAGCAAAGCCGTTCAACTGGGCGAAATTCCAGCAGAACATGGGATATAGCGACCGGGAAATGGAGGGGTTCAAGGCCGATCCCCGGCGCCGGAAGGCGGCCGAGGCATTGGGTCAGGCCAATCGAAAGACCATCGTTGCAGAAGTGGTGGCCAGCCATGGATGTGCGGCCGGCTTGAAGTGCGGCGACACCTTCGAGGTTTCGGCGGCGGGCGTAGTGAAGAGCAGCAACGTCTGCAACTATGCAGTGGCGCCGATGACCATCCATGCCGCGATGGCGCATGACCGCATCGCGGAAGGCTTGGACCCGGATGGCATGTGGTTCAACAGATTCAGCTGCCAGGCCGCGCAGGACTTGGCTGGGTTTTCCCTCAATCGCACCGGGAGATCACGGGTGCACGCGTCATGAGAAATCCGGGCAGCGTTTCACCGGAACAGCCCGCCGAAATCGGCGAACATCTGCCGATCCGGTATGTCGAGATTGAAATTCGCGTTGCCGAGCCTACTCTGATGGCAGAGGGCATCGTTCTGTTGCGCCTGCCTTTGCCCTTCGCACTGAACCACATCAATACCTACTTGCTCGACGAAGGCGACGGCTGGACTCTGATCGACTGCGGCGTGGACTGCGATGCTGCGCGCCAGGCATGGGATGCCGCGCTGGCGTCCCCATTGCTCGGCGGCCGGCCCGTACGCCGCATATTGGTGACGCATCATCATCCCGACCACATCGGGCTCGCAGGCTGGCTATCACGACGCTTCGATGCGCCCATGTCGATCACGGCCGGAGAGCATGCCGTGGCGGGACGCTACTCCGACCCCACCCGGGACGTCGTGTCCGAGCGCATGGCCTTCTGGCGGGAACATGGCCTGCCGGGCGACCTTATCTCATGGTTGTTGCAGCGCATGCCGCGCTACTCAAAACATGTTCAACCGTTGCCGGATAACGTCGCGTTCGTGAACCTGCCAGAACCCGTTCTGCTGGGGAAAAGGTCATGGCGACCGATAATCGGGCGCGGACATTCCCCCGAGCATCTGAGCCTGTATGACGCGACTACCGATATTCTGATCAGCGGCGACCAGATACTGCCATAAATCACGCCCAACATCGCGGTCTGGCCCGGTGGCGACCAGAATCCGCTGCAGTCGTTCCTGGATTCCCTGGGCAAGTTCATGGGATTGGGCGGCGATCCGCTGGTTCTGCCGTCGCACAAACAGCCGTTCCGCGGACTGGCGCAAAGGGAGACTGAATTCAGGCACCACCACGATGAGCGCCTTGTCCTCGGCAACACGGGAGACCACGTCGCGGATCAGTTCGCGCCCGATGGGCTTGAAGCCCCGGCGCTCCAGGGTGATGCGAAGCGTGACGTAGTCAACATCCTTGAACGGCGCCCAATTCCGGCCAGCGTCCGTGGAGTACATGATTTCGTCCCGGAACTGGTCGTAGGCCAGGCGCATCTTGACCATGCCCTCATGGCGCAGCGACTTGGAAACGTTATCGACAATCGCCTCAATGCGCCCTTGCTTATCTCTGGCGAGCGCCGGCCAGGGCTCGGGGGCAAGCGCGGTGGATGCCTCGGCGGCATCGGCTCCATCGGCGGTGACAGGGGCAATGGGCTGGAACTCTCCGCTCATGTCCTCGACCCAACCGGCGTCGCGGGCCGCCTGGCGCACGCTCGCGATCGTCACCGGGTTGGCGTCATC
>JAPLRD010000309.1 GCA_026399375.1 Pseudomonadota bacterium | reverse complement strand
GACCGCGCGGCGCGAAGTCCGAAGCTGGCAACGCCAGCGCAATGCCGAACGACGCGGCATTGATTGGACGTTCACACGCCGGGATGCGGATCGAAAGCTCGCTCACCATTATGTTTCGTAATTAACGTGTTGTCGTACTAGTGCCTCCAGTTCCAGCGTTTCGCCGCTGAAGGCGCTGGAAGCGACCACCCGATGCAGAAGGCTGTAGGAAACGCGCCACGGTTGCCGTCCGCAATGCAGTGTGACCGTCTTGTCGTTGAGCCGGACAATCCGGCCACTTCGCTGCTGATGATCGCGGTCGAGGAAGCCGACGATGTCACCGACAGCCACCTCATTCCGACCAAGGCCCTGTTTCGGCTTTTCTCGGATCTCGACGTCGGCACCGTCAAGGTTGACCGCCGCGTAGGAAATCAGCCAGCGCTTCTGGGTGGCTAGATCGAGGACGACCGCCTGCTTGCGCCGCAGTTCAAGGATTTGCCCGGAATTGGGGCGATTCGCCTGCGTTTCGAAATACTCAATCGTTTGGCCGATGCGGAGCCGGGACCTCACGGCGTCCATCCACCCCGGTTGGTCCAGGACGCGATCGATGGCGGCGCGCAGGCGGTATTGGACGGTACATCTCAATGTCGAGGTAGCAGTCGCAGACTTGCTCTAGGTATTTTTCAACTTGTTGAGGATTCGACTTCTTCCGAAGTTTCTCGCAAGCCAATTTCAGATCAATGGCGTCAGGGTTAAGAAGACGTTTTAGAGCGCGCTTGTATGGCAAACCTAACGCAGCATCACGCTTCAGCTTGTTCTTGATGTACCTCTTGAGAGATTCAGGGGGCCATTTTTCCTGCTGGCGGAGCTTCGTTGCTTTGGTCTTCACGATTTCTCTCCCCATAAGTCTAAGTAAGGTAGCGAAAATGACCTGGCCCAACAAATTCGAGCCATTCATTCGTCGAAGACGTCTCGGTCGCTGCGGCGGTGAATCGAGCTATCTGCAATTGAACCGACCTTCGCAAACCAAAATCAAGACAATCCACCCGAATAAGGCTAGCGCGAAACCATAAAGGCCCCAATAATGTCGTTTTCGCGAGAGGGCGCCGGTCAGACATAAAGGACCGAGCACTGCATTCGTGACTACAAATACCCAATGCGCCCAGTGTTTTCCAGAGCCAGGGGCGTCAAAACTCATCGCCAATGCAAAAAAAAGCGGCAAGATTGCGAGAATACCGAACGCATTCGCTATCGAACCTAGTCCTGACAGTAAGGAACGAAATACCCGGTGGGTGGACAATTTCGTCCACATGGTTTGAAACCTCATCGCGTCTTGATCTAGTTCAAAGTGAGGTGGACCTGATTTTGCCACAGTGAAGCGGACCGGCGGGAGTCCGCCCGGACGTGTTCGATCAGTTTGGCTGGTGGATTGGGATATTGCAGCGGATGAAATGCCTTCGTTGCCTGTTCACGGCTGGGAAATTCCCTGTTATGGCTCATTAAATTCCCTGTTATTTTCCACCTCACAAACTGAGATTAGGGCTGGAGAATGGCTCAGCAAGCGGGTTTTGGGGGAAGAGGGCGGGTAATCAGGGCGCGGGAATGTGTGAAAATCCCTGTAAAATTCCCTGATATTGGGAATTTGTCGCGGAGAGGGGTTCGCGGTAGACTGTGCACACCGCCAGTACAATCAAACGATTATGTTTGTATTCGGCCTTCTTGCTTTGGTGCTGGCGACCACCTAGTTTTTTCCATGTAAGCGCTGGTGTAAGCAGTTGCTGTGCATGCCGTTCCATCCTCCGCAAATCCGCGACCACGCGCCAGGATGCCCTACAGGGCCATTCCCGACGACGTAATGCCCCTGCCTTCCAGGGGCCAAGTCGTGGTGTCGCCGGCATCCGCAACGGACGCTCACGCACTCCCGTTTTCGTCGGCGCCATTTGAATCCAGAACACGCTTCATCTCGGCCACCAGATTCTTCACTTCCAGCGGCTTGGACACGTAGCCGTCGAAGCCAGCGGCGAGGAACTTCTCCTCCTCGCCCTTCAGGGCGTAGGCGGTGAGTGCGAGCACCTGCTGGTGCGCGCCGGTCCTCATCTCCCGCTCGCGTATCACGGCGAGCGCCTGCTCACCGTCCATCACCGGCATCTGAATATCCATCAGCACTAGGTCGAATGTCTCCCGCTCCAGCGCGGCAAGCGCCTCCCTGCCGTTTTCGGCCAGCGTGACCGCGTGGCCCATTTTCTTGAGCAGGGCTTTGCCCAGCTGCCAGTTGATCTGGTTGTCCTCGGCCAGCAAGATTCTCAAAGGTGCGCCAGTCCACAGGGCCGTCGGCGCCTCGGCCGTCGGCGCGCTGATTTCCTGCACCACCTGATGCACCACCTGAAACGGCAGCAGCACGCTGAAGGTGCTCCCCACCCCTTCGGTGCTCTCGACTGCAATGCTGCCCCCCATGAGTTCCGCCAGCTTCCGGCTGATCGTCAACCCCAGGCCGCTGCCGCCGTATTGGCGCGTGGTGGAGCTGTCGGCCTGCACGAAAGGCTTGAAGATGTCATCGGCAACGGCTTGGGGTATGCCGATGCCGGTGTCCGTCACCGCCAATTTGATCAGCGCTTTGCTGCTGTCGCATTCCTTGATCGCGGCAGACAGGGTAATGCTGCCTTCCTTGGTGAATTTGATGGCGTTGCCCAGCAAATTGAGCAGAATCTGCTTCACCCGCAGCTCGTCCCCCACCAGCACATCGGGCACCTCATGGCGTACCTGCAGCTTGAGCGTCAAGCTCTTGTTGGCGATGCGCGAGCGCTGCGATCGCATGACATCCTTGAAGCAGCCGCGCAGACTAAAATCGACATTCTCCAGAATGACCTTTTCGGCCTCGATCTTCGACAGATCGAGAATGTCGTTGATCAGTGACAAAAGGTTGCTGCCCGAGAGCATGATCGCGGACAGATACTCCTTTTGCTCCCCAGTCGGTTCCGTCATTTCGAGCAATTGGGCATTGCCAATCACGCCGTTTAACGGCGTCCTGATCTCGTGGCTCATGTTGGCGAGGAACTGGCTCTTGGCGCGGTTAGCAGCTTCTGCGGCGTCCTTCGCCTGGCGCAACGCTTCCGCGGTATCGTGTTCATGAGTGACGTCGGTGAGCATCCATACCGTGCCACGCGATAAATTTCCCACCTCAATGGCGCTGCCGCTGAAATGGCACCAGAACTTCGTTCCATCCTTGCGCACTAGCTGCTGCTCCCGCTGGTGGATTTCGCCATGAGCGAGAGCCGCGTAGGGGGTGCCGCCGACCTCATAGGCTTCGTCATCGACATACCAGTGGCGTGTGCTCAGGCCCGCCTGTTCGCCGGGCTCATAGCCGAACAAGTGATCCAGAGTGCGGTTCCCCTTGACGATGACGCGATTCTTGATGAAGGCGATGCCCGACGTCGCCGACTCGAAGATCGCTGTCTGCTCCGCGTTGGACTGACGCATCGCGGCCTCGGACAACGTGCGCTCGGTGATGTCTCGCGCGGCAGCAAACACCCCGAGTACTTTGCCTTTGGCGTCGCTGTACACGCTGGCGTTATAGAGAACGTCAACGCTCCTGCCTGAAGCGTGGTGAATAGACAGCGCGTAGTCAGTCACAGATCCCCGCGAAAATGCTTCACGATAAACTTCACCCGCCTTCTCGGGGTCGGTGAAATAGCTTACAAACTCGCTGCCAATTAGCGCATCTCGGCTTACGCCTGTTGCCTTTTCTGTGGCTGTATTGGCATCAGTGATCTTTCCCTCGGCGCTGATCACAACCAACGGGTCCAGGCTTGCTTCAATCAGACTGCGGGAGTATTGGAATGCCGCCTTAAAGGATTCTTCGGCGCTCTTTCGTAGAGCGATCTGCTGCCGAAGGGTGCGATTCCACGCCAGAATAACGGCAAATATCACGGAAGCCACCGCGATCACGCCTAAAAGAACAATCCAGAATTGCCTGTCTTTGAATACGCTTTGAGGCTTAACTGCGTTGATCCAGCGCTCCTTTATCTCCAGCCGCTCGGGTTCTGTGATTGCATCAAGCCCCTTTTGAAGGATGCCATTGAGCATCGTGTCATCCAAATGCGTGGCCATCGAAAGCCGGACGTCGTATGCCACCTCGCCGGCGACGCGTAGATTGGCTATCCCTTTTTCCGAGATCAAATATGACGCCGTCGCTAGATCGATGATCGCTGCATCGGTGCGGCCAAATGAAACGTTTAGCAATGAGCTGAGATCATCTGGAACAATGTCGGGAATGAAGTGAAGACCGCGACTGGTCATATATTCCGTAATCGCGTAACTCTTCACTAGGGAAATCTTTAATCCCGTGAGATCGGACTCAGAAATCTGACCGGAATGCTCTTTCCTCACGATAATGACGTTCGGCACGGAAATGAAAGGCGTTGTCATCGAAAGAAACGTGGCACGTGCGGGGGTGCTGGTGACAGCGTTGACTATATGCACTTCGCCGCTGCGCACCTTCTTGAAAATCTCGTCCAAAGATGAGAAACGCGTTTGGCTGAAATGCACACCCAGCTTCGATTCAATCAAACGAACATAGTCGTGCGCCAGGCCTGCTGGCTGGTCTTTTGAATCGATGAATACGAATGGCGCATAACCAGTTTCAACCGCAAGAACAAGGCGCGGCTGATTCTGTGTGAGCCAGGCCCGCTCACCGGCGCTCAATATCTCATTGCCCCCTGTGCTGCCATAGGCAACGGCCACAATGAAAATGCTCAACAGGGACAAGGTCAGAGCATAGATGCGTATTTTTTTGATATCACTGGCCTTTCTATTTTCTGGCTGCCATGTAAATGCCTTTACGTGAAATTGGCACGTTTATCCAGCCATGCTACGCGAATCCAAGGGTGCCTTCAGGCGCCGGCAGGTCTCGTGGCCGTCCATCTGCGGCATCATCACGTCGAGCAGGATCAGATCGGGCGGCGCTGCTTCGGCCAGGGCGAGGCCCGTTGCGCCCGAGGTGGCGAATTGAAGACGAAATTCGGCTCCTAGCGCAGCCCTCAGGGTCAGCAGGTTTCCCGGCGTGTCGTCGATTGCCAGAATTGTGGGACGCCGATTGCTCATGGAAGGTCGTCGCCGGCCTTGCCCAGCCGCACGGTGAAACGGAAGACGCTGCCCGATCCGGGCTGGCTCTGGAGGTCGATCTCCCCTCCCATGAACTCGATCAGACGCTTGCTGAGCGCCAGACCGAGGCCGGTGCCGCTGTAGCGTCGGGTGGGGGAGTCGTCGGCCTGTTCAAACAGATTGAAGATCCGCTTCTGATCTTTGGGATCAATGCCTATGCCCGTGTCCCGCACTTCGAAGCGAACGAGAACGTCATCCCGACCCTCTTCGGACAAGGAGGCCGCCAGGCTTACACTGCCTTGGCTGGTGAATTTGATCGCGTTGGCGGTCAGGTTCTGCAGTATTTGCCCGAGGCGCAGCGGATCGCCCAGCAGCGACAATTCGGCCAGCGCGGGTCCGGTCTCGATGTTCAACGCGAGACCTTTCTTCCCGGCTTCCTGACTGAACAGTCCAGTCAGCGCATCGAGGACGCTCGCCAGCTTGAACCGGCTGCGCTCGAGTCCGAGTTGATTGGCTTCGAGTTCTGTAATGTCAATTACGTCGTTGATAAGCGCAAGCAATTGCGCGGACGATTGCTTCACCGTCCCGAGCTGAGCCGATAGTTTGGGATCGGTCGCGCGGCGCAAGGCGAGCTCGGTCATGCCCATGATCGCCGTCATGGGCGTGCGCAGTTCGTGGCTCACATTGCGCAGGAACGCGGTCTTGGCGCGATTGGCGGCTTCGGCCGCCTCCCGGGCGATGGAGAGCGCCACGGTGCGCGCCTGGACCATCTGGTCCAGATGGTCGCGATGGTCTTCGACTTCCGTGCGCAAGAGCTCGCGTTCGAGCAGATTGCGGATCCTCTGGCGCGCGATCTCGACGTTGATCGGTTTGGTGATGTAGCCGGCCGCACCAAGGGCGAGACCGGCGCTCTCGGCGTCGCTGTCGATGAGCCCGGTGACGAAGATGACGGGGATCGTACGCAGCCGCGGATCGGCCTTGAGGCGCCGGCAGACTTCGTAGCCGTCCATCTCGGGCATCATCACGTCGAGCAGGACCAGATCCGGCGGCGCCGCTTCGGCCAGGGCGAGGCCCGTTGCGCCCGAGGTGGCGAATTGAAGACGAAATTCGGCTCCCAGCGCCGCCCTCAGGGTCAGCAGGTTTTCCGGAGTGTCGTCGATCGCCAGAATATTGGGTTTCGCCTCTGTCGCTCGTGTTGCATCGGTCATGCGCTCTTCTCCCAGGCGTAAGCCGCCGCCATGCGGCGCAGGCGTTGCAGAGCCAGATCGAAGCGCAAGGCTTCGATCAGATGCCCCGTATCGTTGATTTCAGCGGCTGCGTGCGACCCCGCGAGGACTTCCTGCAAAACTCTGAAGCGCTCGATGGCGTCGAACTCGTTGCGCGCGAGCAGCGGCAGGATTTCCGCCACCAGCGCGGCCACGCGCGCGACGTCCACGGGCTTTGCCGCAACCACCGGCGCTGCGGGCATCGCGCCTCATTGAGGATCGCCTCAGCCTGGGCGCCGCGAGCGGGGATGACCTTGGGTAAGATTTGGCACAACTGCGCCGAGGTGAACGGCTTGGTCAGATAATCGTCCATGCCCGCCGCCAGGCAGCGCTCCCGGTTTTCATGAAACGCATCTGCAGTCAGTGCGACGATAGGGCGGCGCGGCGCGCCGCTCTCTTTTTCCCCGCGCCGTATCGCTGCGGTGGCGGCATAGCCGTCCATGCGCGGCATGTGCACGTCCATCAGGATCAGGTCCGCCGCTTCGCCCCGTGCAATCGCCTCTAGCGCCTGCTGCCCATCCTCCGCGATCACCGTACTCAGGCCGAGCTTGTGCAGCAGGACGCTGATCACCTTGCGGTTGTCCGGGTTGTCCTCGACCACCAGCACGCGGCCCTGGAACCGTGCCGCCCCGGTCCCCGCGAGTGCGCCCGCGCCGGGGAAGGGCTGCGCCTCGCCGATGTGGGCGTCGGCCACTGACAGTCCGGCGCGAATGTGAAACCAGAAGCGCGATCCGCGTCCGGCTTCGCTCTCTACGCCGGCCTCGCCCCCCATCAAGCGGGCCATGCTGGAGACGATGGACAGCCCCAGGCCGCTGCCGCCGTAGTTCCGCGTGATGCTGCCGTCGGTTTGCGAGAACGCCTGGAACAGCAGCGCCTGCTCGTCTTGCGCGATGCCGACACCCGTGTCGGCGACGCTGAATTCGAGCACGGCGGCCTCGGCGTCGCGCGCGACTTCACGCGCTTCGATGCGGACGTACCCTTGCTCGGTGAACTTCACCGCGTTGCCCACCAGGTTGGAGAGCATCTGCCGCAGGCGGTAAGGGTCGCCCAGGTAGCGCCCCGGCGCGCCGCTCCAATCGGTTTCGATGCGCAAGCCCTTGGCGCGCGCGATCTCGGCGAACAGCCCCTGGGTTTCGCCGACGACCCGTCCGGGTTCCAGGGCGATGGATTCTAGTTCGACCTTGCCCGCTTCGATTTTGGAGAGATCGAGAATGTCGTTGAGCAGGGTCATCAGCGTCTGTCCGGAACCGAGGATGGTGCGCGCGTAATCCAGCCGCTCGGCTTCGCCAATGTTAGGCATCAGCAGCACCTGCGCCATGCCGAGGATGCCGTTCATCGGCGTGCGGATTTCGTGGCTCATCGTCGCGAGGAAGCGGCTCTTGGTGATGTTGGTTGCTTCAGCGGCTTCCCTGGCAAAGGTCAGTTCTACTGCCCGCTTGCTTTTCTCTTCGTTCTGAAAGGCGAGTTCCGTATTGGCGATGACCAGCTCCGCCGCGCGCTTGGTTTTCTCTTCCTGCTGCTTATTATTGACGAATTCCAGGTGCGCTTCGCTCACCTTGCGCTCGGTGATGTCGTAATTGACCCCTATCATCCGCAGCGCTTTGCCTTCGGCATCGCGCTGCACCAGCGCTGCGGCCTTGAGATGCCTTACCTCGCCTGTCGGCCAGACCACGCGGAACTCGGTGTCGAACGGTGTTTCTCCGCGCAATGCGGCGTCGATCTCGGCGTCGCCGCGCGCGAGATCGTCCGGGTGCAGCCCGTCGCGCCAGGCCTGATAGGCCCCGGAAAACCCGGCCTTTGAGAGGCCGTACAGCGCGTACATGCGCTCATCCCAGATCAGCCGGTCCTCCGGCACCAGGTAATCCCATACGCCAATACCGGCCGCATCGACGGCAAGGGCAAACCGCTGGTTGAGCTCTTCGAGCGCTTCCTCCATCTGCTTGCGTTCGGTGATGTCGTCCTTTACCGCGACGTAGTGGGTGACTTTGCCGTTCTCATCTTTGAGCGCTGATGTGACAACGCTCTCCCAGAACAGGGAACCATCCTTCCTGCGGTTGCACAATTCGCCGTGCCACTCCTCCCCGGCGGCAAGCAGCCCCCACATCTCGCGGAAGGTCGCCCTCGGTGTGCGGCCCGACTTGAGGATGCGCGGGTGGCGGCCGAGCACCTCGGCGCTCGCATAGCCCGTGTTCATCTCGAACTGCCGATTCACGTACTCGATGTTGCCGGCCATGTCCGTAATCACGACCGAGGCCGAGCTCTGCTCCACCGCGCGCGAGAGCTTGCGCACCTCGACCTCGGCATGTTTGATCGCGGTGACATTTTCATGCACGACGACGATGCGGACCGCGCCTGCGCCCGGGAAGCGCGTCACCCGGCCGAGAAACCAGCGCTCTTGCGTGGGCGAGTTGCAGGGATACTCCAGCACGAATTCATCGCGTACGCCCGACAGTACCGAACGGATGCCTGCCGCCATTTCCGCGGCGCCCTCGGAATTCGCCCCGGCTGCCGCATCGCAAACGGCCAGATAATTGCTCCCCTCGGAGACGCCCTTCGGTTCGAACCCGTTGGCCTGGCTGAAATCGGCCCAGGCGCGGTTGACGGCGATCACGGTCCCCTGCTCATCGAGGATGGCCAGGCTCGCCGAAAGCGCATTCACCGTCGCTTGCGCGAAGCGCTCCAATTTTGCCAATTCCTCGGTGCGGATCGCCAGTTCGGCATTGATTTGGATCAGTTGTTGCTGGTACACGATCAGGCCGCGAAAGAGGCGCCAGACGAGAAATGCCACAATGCCGCCGTAACCCGCAAACGCGAGAATAATCAGAACCCAGTTAGTAGGATTTTGCGCATAGCTGTAGTAGTCGATCTGAAACTGAAGCGTGCCGCTTACCGCGCCCCAGGCGGTCAGCAGCAGGCCGACCAGAATGATCAGCCCAAGGCCTATTGCCGCCCGTCCCTCGGTAAAGACCGTTGCGATAACCAGAAACAGCAGCAGGAACTGCCCGGCAACGGCTGCGGGCCCGT
>JAPLRD010000287.1 GCA_026399375.1 Pseudomonadota bacterium | reverse complement strand
GTACAGCTAAATGGTCATTTGAGTATTGAGGCCCAAGGCGGCACCGTCGTACGCTTGGTTATTCCCGTTGATTCGCTTCCTTCCATGGAGGCGTCGTGATCCGGATATTGATGGTCGATGATCACAACATTTTTCGTAGTGGGCTGCGCCGTCTGTTTCAGGATGAGCAGGACATCGAACTTGTAGCGGAGGCGTCCAAAGGGCAGGATGCACTTGTGCTTTTGCGGCAGGTCTAGATCGATTTGGTGCTGCTCGACATCAATCTTCCCGAGATCTCCGGGTTTGAAGTTTTACGACTTTTGCGCAAGGAATGGCCGGGCATGCCGGTTCTTCTGCTGTCGATGTATAGGGGAAAGCAATACTCCCAAAGCGCAATCAAGGCCGGTGCCAACGCTTATTTGAGCAAAGATTGCGATCCAGATCAGCTAATCGAAGCGATTCGGACAGTCGCCGCTGGTAAAAAGTGGCTGGATCACTCAGGTGCCGGTGAGCAGTCGGTAGGCCAGGGGAAAGCGGTCCTGCCGCATACAAAGCTATCGGGTCGGGAATATCAGGTGCTGATCCAGATTGCGCAAGGCACCTCGCTTACACACATTGCTCAGGGGTTGGGTGTAAGCGTCAAGACGGTGGCTACCTATCGTCAGCGCATTCTGGAAAAGTTCGAAATCACCAGCAACGCCGAGTTGGCCAGTTACGCGCTGCTGCACCAACTGCAGTAATCAAATCTTATAGGAGGTGGGGAATGTCAAATTCAGTGTATGTGCTCGGGGGATTTCAAAGCGATTTCGCGAAAGTCTGGTCGCGCAGCGGTCAGGATATTTCCGACATGATCCGGGAAACTACCGAGGGTGCCATCGACGCAGCATCCTTGGACACGGAGCAGGTTCAAAGCATTCACGTCGGGAATGCTTTCGGCGAGTTGCAGAGAAAGCAGGGGCACCTCGGTTCCATGGTGTCTCAGATGGTGCCGAAATTGTGGGGAGTCCCGGCCATGCGGCACGAAGGCGCCTGTGCTTCATCATCTCTTGCCGTCCTGGCAGCGATGGCCGAAATCGAAGCTGGGCGTTACGAGTGCGCGCTGGTGATCGGTGCTGAGGAATTCAAGAATCTTCCCGGAGATCAGGCATCGATCAATCAAAACTCTGCTTCCTGGTACGGGCATGAAGATATTGATTGTAAATTCATGTGGCCTGCAGCGTTCGGGCTGATAGCCCAGACGTATGAAGAGCGCTATGGGCTGAATCGGAAGCATCTGAATCGTATAGCGGAACTCAACTATGGGCACGCGAAGAATAATCCGCTTGCACAAACGAGAAGCTGGAAATTTGACCCGCTAAGCTTTACCGATGATGACGAAATCAATCCGGTCATCGAACCCGGAACCCGTCGCCAGGATTGCGGACAAATCACTGACGGTGCCTGCGCAGTGATTCTTTCTTCCGCCCAGTTTGCAGCAGACCACGCCAAGAGAACTGGCCGACGCTTGGATCAATACGCGAACATCGCGGGTTGGGGCCATCGCAACGCGCCGCTGCGCCTGCGCGATAAGCTTGAGCGCAGCCGCGGCCAGGCCTTCGTCTTTCCACATGTACGGGAGGTGATCGAAGACGCATGGCGACGTGCGGATATTTCCGGGATCGACGCCATCGACGGCGCCGAAATTCACGACTGTTTTACCACAACGGAGTATATGGCGATTGACCATCTTGGGCTTACGCCACCAGGTCAGAGTTGGAAGGCGGTTGAAGACGGTGCAATTGAGCGTGGCGGGCGTTGCCCGCTAAATATGAGCGGCGGTTTGATAGGCTGCGGGCATCCGGTTGGAGCAACGGGCGCGCGCATGCTGCTTGATGCCTGCCGGCAGGTAACCAATCAAGCAGGCGAATGCCAGATCGAGGGGGCTCGTACTATTCAAACCCTCAATATCGGCGGTTCCTGTTCCACGGTTGTAAGTTTCGTCGTCCAGAGCGGAAGTAACTGAGCCGAAGCATCAGACGAGATCGAAGGACAGCATTCCCAATTTTGAGTCCTCAGGTGAACTAAGGAGCGGCAGCTCGACACTCCGATAGCTGTCCTTCATGAAATTAAACACTGGGCGTCTCTTCCGGGTCGATTGTGAGCATTGAGCAGCTCAAACTCGGCGCCGGAAGGCCATTGAATTTCCATTTCCCTGAAGCTGCCGCCGGCTAACTGGCGCACCCGGCCAGGGGCCTCCACGCATTGGGATAGCGGACTTTGGCGGGAATTGCACCAGTCGGCGGTTCTCAGGGCGTGTGGATATTCATCCTACGCAAATGGTGGGGCGCCATCGTTCCAAAAACAGTGATTGACACACTGACGTCGCCCGAACTAAATTGAAATGTATCAGAATTAGAACAGTGTTCCATAGGATGGAACACTGGGAAAATCAATATTCGACTAGGAGGTCGCGCATGAGAATACTTGGAACTCTGATTGTGGCGTCGGTGTGTGCGTTTTTCGCATTGCCTGGATTTGCGCAGTCCACTGCGCGCGAGTACCCCACAAAAAATCGTGCTGGTGGCGGGGGCATCATCGCGACTCAGTTGGTCAGCAAGGCGGCGCCGGACGGCTATACGCTGCTAATGAATTACACCAGCCACGCAATCAATCCGAGCCTGTACGCCAAGCTTCCATACGATAGCGAGAAAAGCTTCGCGCCGGTTACCCTGCTCGGGCAGGTACCACTGGTGCTGGTCGTCCCGCAGGAGTTCCCGGCTCGAAACATGGCGGAATTCGTCAGCTATGCCAAGGCCAATCCAGGCAAGCTCAATTTTGGATCTGCCGCTATCGGCGGTGCCTCACATCTTGGAGGGGAGCTGTTGAATACCATGGCCGGGGTCGATATCCAGCACGTGCCGTACAAGGGCGGCGCGGCGGCGGCGATGGATCTGGCGAGTGGTCGCCTCAGCATGGTGCTCGATAGCTTTCTGCCGCTGCAACCCTACATAAAGGCCGGGAAGATCCGACCGCTCGGGGTAGCCAGTGCGAAACGTTCGGAGATGGCACCCGAATTGCCCACGATTGCGGAAACCGTACCTGGATTCGAGGCGTCGGCATGGTTTGGAATCGTAGTACCGGCAACTACGCCACGGGAGATCATCGCGCGACTGAACGCGGAGTTCGTCAAGGCACTGCGTGACCCTGAACTCCGTAGGCGCCTGACACAGCAGGGTTTTGATCCGGGTGGTAATTCACCGGAGGAGTTTTCTGCCTTTATGCGCGAAGAAACCGAAAAATGGGCGCGCGTTATCCGTAAGGCCGGCGTGAAGGTTGAATAATTGTCTTATTGAGGAGAAATAAACGTGTCTGAAGCAGTGACTTATGAACAACGCGGGAACGTCGCTCTGATCACCATTCGGCGCGCAGAGCGTAAGAACGCGTTCGATGATTCGGTGGTGTTCGGCCTGGAGAAGGCCTGGCAACGATATGCCGAAAGCGAAGAGCGCGCCGCGGTCTTGACGAGCGAAGGGACGGACTCGTTTACCGTAGGGGCCGATCTAAGGGCGCTTCCGCCGGAAATCTGGCGTTCGGTACCTGGCGTATCTGTTGAAATCGGCAAGCCCCTCATTTGTGCAGTGTTCGGCCATTGCATCGGAGTCGGCGTCGCGCTTGTACAGGCCGCAGATCTTTGCGTCGCCGCCGAAAGTACCCGCTTTACCTATGCTGAGCCCAAGATTGGATTTGCCTACGGGCTGATAACCGCGCTCGCGTCCCGCATTCCGCACAAGATTGCAATGGAAATGATGCTTCTTGGCCGCCCGATTGGGGCACAGCGGGCGTATGAAGCTGGGTTCGTCAACCAGGTAGTCAAGGACGGGGAGCAGTTAGAGGCCGCACTTGACCTGGCACAGGCAATCGCATCGTGTGCGCCGATGGTTGTACGCTGGCTGAAGAATGGCGTAGACAATCACGTCATGCCGAAAAGTCATATCGAATCAGCGCTTCACACAATGGTTGGGGTTGGCAAGATGTACGACAGCAAAGATCGCGAGGAAGGATTCGCAAGTTTTCGCGAAAAGCGCAAACCGGTGTTTCAGAACAAATAGGGAGTGTGATGATGGCGAATCAGCAGGCGCAGCACAAAAAAGCCGCAATGGCGATTGATCTTCCTCCCCTTGCGCGACAGAATTTGCCAACTGACCTGCAAGCCTACTTTACCAAATGCGAGGAGAAGCTTGGCTTCGTACCGAATGTCCTGCTTGCCTACAGCTTCGATGTTGCGAAGCTGCGGGGATTCATGGATACCTACAATGCGCTGATGCTGGGCGATTCGCCGCTCACCAAACTTCAGCGTGAGATGATCGCCGTGGTCGTATCCTCCCGCAACCGCTGCGTCTACTGCTTGGTGTCGCACGGTGAAGCGGTGCGCGCATTGTCCGGCAATCCAGTGCTGGGCGAGGAATTGGTGATGAATTACCGTTCGGCGACGCTGCCGCCGGCTGAGCGAGCCATGCTCGATTTCGCGGTGAAACTCACCGATACGCCGGAAGCGGTCGAGGAGTCTGACCGAGAAGCGTTGCGGCGGGCGGGTTTTGCCGAAGCTGCGATCTGGGACATCGTAGCCGTAACCGCATTTTTCAACATGTCGAACCGCATGGCAATCGGCGCCGAGATGCAGGCGAACCTGCAGTATCACGCCCGGTCCCGCTAAACGCTACGTATGACGCCGTCTATTGCAGGTCACACGGATTCGCCGAGCTACGTGCACGGCGCAAACGAGCGTCCGTTCATCGGGCGGACCATAGGGTCGTTTCTGGATGAGGCCGCATCGCGCTGGCCTACGCGTATCGCAGTGGTGTCGCGGCACCAGAATATCTGCTGGTCTTACGCCGAATTCAAGCAGGAAGTCGATCGCTTCGCGGCAGGATTGCTCACTTTGGGTTTGCGCCCGGGCGATCGATGCGGCATTTGGTCGCCGAATAACGCCGAATGGATCCTGACGCAGTTCGCCGTGGCGCGGATCGGGGTGATCCTTGTAACCATCAATCCGGCGTACCGCACCAGCGAACTCGAATACGCGCTCAACAAGGCGGGTTGCCGGGCCCTCGTACTCGCCGAACGCTTCAAGTCCAGTGACTATATCTCGATGCTCAAGGAACTCGCGCCCGAGCTCGTCAGTCAACCGAAAGCAGCGTTTCGTTGCGCTCGACTTCACTCGCTTGAGTACGTGATTTGCATCGGCGAACCGCGCCTGAGCGCTATCTGGTCCTTCTCTGACGTACACACACTTGGGTCGGAATCGGAATTTCGCTTGGCCGATGAAATTTCGGCCCGACTTCAGTTCGACGAAGCGATCAACATTCAGTTTACGAGCGGGACCACGGGCCATCCAAAAGGCGCGACGCTGAGTCATCACAATATTCTGAATAACGGCTATTTTGTCGGCGAAACGCTGCGCCTGACCGATAGTGACCGGCTTTGCCTCGCAGTGCCCCTGTACCATTGCTTTGGCATGGTCATGGCAGTGCTGGGCTGTCTGACCCATGGCAGCGCAATCGTGATCGCGGCAGAGGCTTTTGAACCGCGTGCCGTCTTGACTACAATTCAAACTGAGCGCTGCACCGTGTTCTATGGCGTGCCGACCATGTTTATCGCCGTACTAGGCGATCCGGAATTTGCGCGCTTTGACCTCACGAGCTTGCGCAGCGGAATTATGGCCGGGTCGCCTTGTCCGGTTGAAGTCATGCGAAAGGTGATCACTGCGATGCACATGCCTGAAGTGACGATCTGCTATGGCATGACGGAGACGAGCCCAGTGAGCTTTCAGAGTGCGATTGAAGATCCCGTGGAACGCCGCGTCTCGACGGTAGGGCGTGTTCACCCTCACGTCGAAGTCAAGATTGTCGATGAACAAGGCCGGGTGGTTCCGCGCGGAGCACCGGGCGAACTGCTCACACGTGGCTACAGCGTCATGCTCGGCTATTGGGACGACGCGGAAAGGACGCGTGAAGCAATCGATCCTGCCGGGTGGATGCACACGGGCGACTTGGCGGTGATTGATGAGGCAGACTATTGCAACATCGTGGGCCGCATCAAGGATATGGTGATTCGCGGCGGGGAGAATATCTTTCCGCGGGAGGTGGAAGAGTTTCTTTACACCCACCCGTCTGTCGCCGACGTTCAGGTGTTCGGGGTCTTCGATCCGAAGTACGGCGAGGAGCTATGTGCGTGGATTCGGCTGCGTGAGGGAGCGAACGTCGACGAAAATGCCATTCGAGGCTTTTGCGAAGGCAAAATCGCCCGGTTCAAGGTTCCACGCTATTTGCGCTTTGTAGAGGGGTTTCCAATGACTGTAACGGGGAAAGTGCAGAAATTTGTCATGCGGCAAGAGATGCACGAATCACTTGGACTAAAACCGGAGACGACTGCCTGAGTGGCGGCTCTGCATGGAAAAATCTCTAGCCAAAGCATTGAGGCTGATCGAAATTATGGCGCGTAGCGAAGCGCCGCGTGGCGTCTCCGACCTTGGGCGTGAGATCGGCCTCAACAAGAGTAACGTGCATCGGATTCTGGACACGCTGCGCGAGCATAACTACGTCGTGCAACACGAGTCAACCGGTTTGTATCAACTCAACCTCAAGCTGTTCGAACTGGGTTCGCGGCTACTCTCGAGGCTGCACCTGAAGGACGTCGCGCAGCCGTGGCTCAGCCGAGTAATGGAGCAGACCGGGGAATCATGTCATTTGATGATCTATCAGGACGGAGAGGTGATTTACTTGGATAAGATTGAGAACCGGCTTCCGGTTCGTGCAATAACAGAACTTGGTGGGCGTGCGCCGGCGACTTGCGTGGCCAGTGGCAAGGCGCTTCTTGCCTATCGACCGCAAGAAGAAGTGGATCGTGTATTGCGCAACCTTAAACGTTACACGCCCAAAACGATTACCGATCGGGCGCAACTGCAGAAGGAGATTGATACTGCGCGCCGGGTCGGCTAACCAAGAGCGGTTTTGTTGATGGCTAATAGGGCAGGCGAGATGCACACAAAGGTGATTGCTGACTCGACGATTACCTGTCCGCATTGCGGTCATCGCAAGGCAGAACGCATGCCCACGGACGCCTGCCAGTGGTTCTACGAATGTGAAGCATGCCACGAATTACTTAAGCCGAAGCCAGGAGACTGCTGCGTCTACTGCAGCTATGGCTCGGTGAAATGCCCACCTATTCAGCTGGGAGACGACAACTGCTGCGCTTGATAGGGCGTAAAGGTGCTGGCCCGCGACGATACGCGAGCGCTATGTCGCGGGTGATCGGAAA
>JAPLRD010000285.1 GCA_026399375.1 Pseudomonadota bacterium | reverse complement strand
TTTCACACTGTGACGGGCGCACATTAGTAGGGATGTAAGGAGTTCTGACCCGATTCACTTCAGATAGCAGTGGGACTGGTGTCCGCTGCTGGCGTAAGCCGACGCTCGAACCGCGTTTGGTCGTGCGTCTCCTCAGGGTCGCAAGTGACGGCTGGTTTTTTTGAAATGCGGTCACCGACGCTGGGGAGAGATGATCCGGGCGGCAGGACTGTAGGTCTAGTGATCCGTGCCCCGTTCGCGGTTCGCAGGTCACTTTGTGTCAAGGAAATCGAACAAGCCGGGTTCCATTTCTGCGATTTCGCGCAAGTAGTTCCACACCACACGTATTCTTCTTAGGCGGAACAGCGAAGAAGGGGTCGTTATCCACAAGGTACGCGTGACAGGGGCTTTTCCGTGGAACACGCGTACTACGTCGTTGCGGCCCATGACGACGTAGGGCGCCATCAGTGCTAGGCCCAGGCCGGCGGCGATCGCCTCGCGCTGCGCGAGTATGCTGGTACTGGTGAATCGGCGCAGCGGTTGCGGCGTCAGTTCATTTAGGTAGCGCAGATCCTCGCTCATCAAATAATCCTGTACATAATCGACGAAGTCGTGCCCTGCGAGGTCTTTTAATTCCGTGATCGGCTTGTGGCTGGCAAGATACGCAGGCGATGCGTAGAGGTGGTAATTCAGATCGAGAAAGCGCGCGACGATATAGTGCCCGCTGCGCGGCGGATTGAGTGTCACCAGAATCTCCACTTCGCGCGACGCGAGGCTGGGAAATCGCGGCAAGGCCATCAGTTCAATCTGTAGATTTGGGTGCTTGGCATAGAGTTTGGCTAAGCGCGGTGCGAGCACACAGATGGCGAATCCTTCCGTTGTCCCGATCCGAACTGTGCCGGCTGCCTCACTGACCTTTGCCCCGGTTTCGGCGATTGCATCCAGAAGTGCGCTTTCCATGGCCTCGGCGTGCGGAACTAGGGCTTGACCTGCCTCGGTAAGTGAGTAACCGTCGCGTCGGCGGTCGAACAGTGCGGTGCCCAGCTGCTCTTCGAGCCGAGTGAGGCGGCGCGCGACTGTAGTGTGCTCCACCCCCATCCTCTGCGCCGCAGCCGAAAGTGTTCCCGTCCGTGCCAGTTCCAGAAAATAGCGAAGGTCGCCCCATTCCGGGAATTTGGTCATAACTTCACCGCCATGTGTGCATTTATGCACGTCAGTATGGCAAGAATGCCCTACCCTGTGCAATATTGTTGGTCGCATACTACGTTACCAGCCCGCTCGCCCAGACCAGCGGCAAACCAAGGAGGAAATATGAGAATGCGACAAATACCATTATTGGCCAGCGTGGCACTTTGCTTGCAGGTGTCGTGCGCCGCCATCGCTCAGGAGAAGATTTCCGACGGCACGGTGAAGATCGGCGTCATGAACGACATGTCCGGGCTCTATTCCGATGTGACCGGACGTGCATCAGTAATTGCAGCGACGATGGCTGCCGAAGATTTCATGGCAAAGGAGAAACCCAAGTTCAAGGTCGAGGTCTTGTCGACCGATCACCAGAACAAGCCCGACATCGCTTCAGCCAAAGCACGTGAATGGTTCGACAGGGACAAGGTGGACGCAATCGTCGACCTGCCTACGAGTTCGGCAGCAATCGCTGTGGTTAAAGTCGCCAGCCAAAAGAACAAAATAACTCTGGTGTCTGGAGGCGGAACCTCGTCGCTCACAAATGAGGAATGCACCGAAACAAATATTCAATGGACCTACGACACCTACGCATTGGCCTCTGGCTCGGCTAAGGCGCTGGTGAAGCTAGGCGGAGATTCCTGGTATTTCCTGGTGGCCGACTACAACTTCGGGACCAATATGGAAAAGGACGCCACCAATGCCATCAAATCAGCAGGTGGCAAAGTATTGGGATCGGTGCGCCATCCGTTTCCGGCAAGCGATTTTTCCTCCTACATGCTGTCGGCGCAGCAGTCTAAGGCGAAAGTGATCGGGCTCGCGAACGCAGGCTCAGACACCCAAAATGCGATCAAGTCGGCCCAGGAATATAGGCTTACCGAAAAGCAGATCGTGGCGCCGCTCCTGATGTTCATCAACGACGTGCATAGCCTCGGTTTGAAGACGACTCAAGGGATGTACCTGACCGACGGTTTCTATTGGGACCTGAACGACGAAACGCGTGCTTGGTCGAGAAGATTCTTCGAGCGCCATAAAGCCATGCCAAATATGATTCAGGCCGGCCTCTACTCGGCCATCATGCATTATCTGAAAGCCGTCAAGGCCACTGGCACGGACGAGGCCAAGGTCGTTATGGCCAAAATGAAGGCAACACCCGTCAACGACTTTTTTGCCAAGAACGGCCGAATCCGTGCGGACGGACGCATGGTTCACGACATGTACCTGATGCAGGTGAAGAAGCCGGAAGAATCCAAGTCGCCGTGGGACTATTACCACGTCAAACAGGTCATTCCCGGAAACGACGCATTTCAGTCGATGGAAAACGGGACCTGTCCTCTGGTGAAGAAATAGACCCGGCATCAGACGGACGGAAAGGATGATGACCATATCCGTACAGATGCGCAAACCGGAGGCGCGCAGTGTATAGCGCGCTTCGCAATCCTCTGGGTTGGGCGTATCCGCTGGTGCTCGCCGAGCACGCAGCGAAGCGGCCGGATGCCACATGGATCAATGTCGTAGATGGTGAGTCGCTGAGTTTCGGTGCGGCCGACAGCGATGCGCGGCGTGTAGCTGGTTTCATTGCGAGCCTCGGCGTCAAAGCTGGCGAGCGAGTGGCGGTTCTACTGCCCAACGGCCTTGACTTTGTCCGCGCATGGCTCGGACTGGGCTACCTTGGTGCGACGGCCGTACTGCTGAACACCGAACTGCGCGGTGCATTCCTTCTGCATCAAGTCAATAACTGCGGCGCCCGCTTGGCCATCGTCGACGCCTCGCTGCTTGGACCTCTAAACGAACTATCGGGCAAGCTCCCTTTGTTGCAGAGAGTCCTGGTCGCGGGAACTGTACCGGCCCGGACTGCGGTGGACTTCGAGTTACTGGACTGGGCGCGCTGGCGCGAGTCGAGTCCGGTCGCTTCCGCATTGCCCTTGCCACAGGACATCGCCTGCGTGATGTATACCTCCGGCACCAGCGGTCCGGCCAAGGGCGTGCTGATGCCGCACGCGCACTGCTACCTGTATGGACTTGGTTCGATTGAGGCCATCGCGCTCGAACAAGATGACACCTACTACATCACGCTACCATTGTTCCATGCTAACGGACTGCTGATGCAACTGGGCGCCACACTGATTGCCGGAGCACGCGCGGTGGTGCGCGACAGGTTCAGCGCCACTAATTGGCTCTCGGACATCCGCCGCTACGGAGCCACTGTAACCAACAGCTTGGGCGTGCTGGCGGCATTCATCACCGCGCAGCCGCCAACACCGGAAGACCAGGACCATCACCTGCGGGCCATGATGAATGCTCCGAACTTTCCAGCACACGAAGCGATATTTCGCCAGCGCTACGGCATTCGCGACGTAATTTCCGGATTCGGCATGACGGAGTGCAATATCCCCATCTGGGGACGTATAGGCCACTCGCGCCCAGGTGCTGCGGGCTGGGTCTACGACCGCTATTTCGAATTGATTATTGCGGATCCGGAAACCGATCGTCCGATGCGCTCAGGAGAAACAGGGGAGATTCTCGTGCGGCCCAAGGTGGCCTGGGGTTTTATGGCAGGATATCTGGACCTGCCCGAAAAGACCGTCGAATCTTGGCGCAATCTCTGGTTTCACACGGGGGATGCTGCGGTCATGGATTCGGAGGGCGTCGTTACCTTTGTCGATCGGATCAAGGATTGCATTCGCCGCCGCGGCGAAAACATTGCCGCCACTGAAGTTGAGGGTGTCATCGCTAGTCTGCCGGGCGTAGCAGAGGTGGCTGCGTTTGCAGTGCCCTCAGATTTGCCCGGTGGGGAAGACGAAGTCATGCTAGCGATCGTTCCCGAAAGCGATGGCACGTTTGATCGCGCGGCGGTACTAGGCAAAGCCGACGAGTTGTTGCCCCGCTTTGCACGACCGCGCTTCGTTGAACTCTTGGAAAACCTGCCCAAGACGGCTACGGGCAAGGTGCAGCGCGCGGTGCTGCGCAAGCGCGGTGCAGGAACGGCGTGGGATCGAGAAACCGCCTCTTAATGCTTTTAGTGCACATTTCTTGTCGTGGCTCGTACTTGAGCTTCGAAAAATCGGTCTTGAGCACATCCAGGACTGGGTTACTTCTTGGTGACTGAGTGTCCGCAACCGGCTGCGTGACCGGCCGCTCGGAAAAATTTGTCGCCAGTGACGGCAACGGGTCGAAAGTACTCACTGGCGTTTTTCGGGAGCAGACGCTCGAACCCGAAGCACCGTTTATCGAGGTGCGGCAGGTTCAAAGCCCAACACCGTTACAGAAGATAGCAAGGATTCAAAATTCTAGCTATACTGTACAGGTTGGCTATATTTTAGGAGAGCCCCCATGATCACTGTCACCTCCATGGAAGCACAGAACCGTTTTGGCCAGTTGCTCGACACAGTCCAGCGCGAGCCGGTCACCATAACCCGGCATGGGCGCGTTGCGGCGTTTATGGTGTCGCCGCAAGACATGGATGAACTCAACAACGCGCGCAGCAAGCGCAGCAAGGCAGTGGCCGAGTTCGAGGCGTGGAGCAAGCGAGCCAGCCAAAGCGCCTTGCCGGCAGCGGCTGATTTGACTGACGAAGACATTGTCAGGCTGGTCCATAAGTCGCGATGAGCGCCTTGCGGCGCGTTGTGTTTGACACCAGCACGTTGGCGAGCGCAGCGTTGCGGGTGGGCTCTGTACCGCATCGCGCACTGGCGCATGCCTTGTCTGCGGGGGAAGTGTGCGCCTCCGCAGCCACGCTGGCCGAACTGGAGCAGGTGCTGCGGCGAGCAAAGTTTGACCAATACCAGCCAATTGATGTCCGCAGCGAGTTTGTGGCCATGTTGCGTCGACTTATTTCTTTGGTCGCCGTTTCCGAGGCCGATGAGTCCAATGTTTCCCCATCCTGCCGTGACCTCAAGGACAATAAGTTTCTAGCGCTGGTCAAGGTGTGCGGTGCCGATGCGCTGATCAGCAGTGATGCCGACTTGCTGGTCTTGCACCCATGGCAAGGCGTGCCAATCCTTACTCCAGCAGCGTATGTTGCATTATCGAGCGCATGAGCCTTTAAAAGGAAACCGGTTTCGAGACCGAGATCTACGAACACCGCGGTGAGAATGGCTGGCTGCCGAAAGCCCCGATTAGCCTCCGTCAGCGTTGTACACTGCATCCCTTAAGCCACCAGACATTTCAGCAACATGGAAGACACCCCGGCACGCAATCCGATTAGCTGCGAGATCAATGGCAAGGTCTATCGAGGAACTTACTGGGTAGCGGGCAAAATTCTCACCGTTGCGACGGGCATGGGCGGCAAGAGCAAGCAGCTTGGCTCGACGTCGGCAGAAACTCTGGCAGCGGAGTTGCTTCAGCATTTGGCGAAGGATGGTAAGGCTTAGAGCCCTCCCGCCCATTCACGCGTAGTGGCATCGCCGCTCACGCAAAAAGGCGATCTCAGCCATCGGCTCAGGCGGCGCGAGCAGTTCACCGGCCGGCTGCGGCTCCGCCGGGTTTGCCCTGTGCTTTCTCTGCGTCCCGGACACCAGCTTGAGGAGTGTCGGTATGGGCTTTCGTCCTCTCACGGGCTATTTCCTCAAAGGTTCGGCCATCCCCATCTGGCGTAGCGGCCGCTTAGGCCGCGGCGTGGTCGTTCTTGCGCGCGCTGCGCCCGTGCCCAATCAGCCGGTCAAACGGCCATGTTGCAGGGCGATAAATTTGCTCGAAATCGTGTTTTCCGAATTTTGGCCGTGTGAATTTTTGGCTTGCACCGGGGTACACCGTATCGATCAACGAAACAACTTAGATCCCCCCCCGGGGGTCGCGCATTGCAGGGGTGATGACCAGGTCGCCACTTCCAATGGTCCCAATACTTCACTGTTACAGAAGCAAGCCAATGCATCGACGTCCGCTAGCGCGACCATCTGATCTTGATGTGGCTTGCGCACAACAATAGGAGAAGCGGGTTGTAGCGGGAAATAGACAACATTCGCGTACTACAGCGTAAATCTGCGGGTTTGCGTGGCTTTCGCTGACTATTCCTGCTCCGCGAATGTCGGGAGAATGGCTCTCCATGAGCACCGCTGAGCGCATTGAACCCGCGTCGAGGGACAACGGGAACTGCGGTGTACCCACTGATGGAGAACCGCATGCATCTCACCCCGCAGCAACTCGCAAACCGCTGGCATGTGAGCGAGAAGACGCTTGAGCGCTGGCGTAACAAAGGCACAGGCCCGGTCTTTCTGAAGGTCGTCGGCCGTGTCCTGTATCCGGTGCAGCAGGTCGAGGCGCTCGAAGCAAAACGCATCCGGCTTGCGACCTCGCGGCCGCTGCCCGCTGACACCGATCTAAGCGCAACCGACCACCTCATGGCGCACCGATGAGTGTTGGGTCGCATTTCTCGCCGAGCCTGCGGCGGTGGCCCGCTCGAATCAAACGCAATTTGCGCCGCGCAGTTACCAACGGTGGCATGCCGCGCTTTCTCGATGCGCTGTTTGGTCCGGGCACATGGAGTTACGACGAACGCGAGCGGCTGTGGATCGTGCCCGATACCACGTATCGCGGCCCGGGACGCGAGTACTACTGCATCAACATCAAGGGCGACTGGTTCAAGGCGCGCATGCCGGGGGACGAGGCGCAGTGAACGCGGCGGCCGGCAACGCATCGCTCGACTTCAACGACGCCATCACCGAGGTATCGCTGCCTCGCCATGATCTGAATGCAGTGCGCTCGGCACTGCGCCACAATGCCGAGGCGGTACTGCATTACCTCTATCCGCATGGCAGGCAGGAGGGGCCCCAGGTTGGACGACGTGGCCGAACAGGCTGCCTTGGTCGTTGAACAGATCGGCTTGGTCGATCTTGACGCGGTGACCGGGCGCAGGCGTCGGTTTCGGTTCCTCCGTTGTCGCGGCCGACTCGAGATCCTTGAGCGTGTAGGTCGTGAGTAGATCGGTCATGCTGCCACCATCCGCCCGAGATCATCGTAGAGCCTGCCCAGATACTCGACCGCGTCGCTGCCGTCGACCGCCTGGTCCGGATCGTCGAAGCCCATGCCGCCGATTTCCTCGCGCAATTGCTTGCACCATTCGAGAAGTTCGCTCGAATCAGACGTCTGGATATTGATTTGCTGGCGCAGGCCCTCCACACCGACCGCGTTGCAAATCTGCTGAATCCAGAGAGCATCGTGCGCGACGCTGTGCAAACCGACGATTGCGGGCTCTAGCTCCACCGTGTCGGACTGTGGAACTTCAGTAATCTCGTCGTCGTCGGCGCCCTCAGTGTCGTAATCGAGCACGATCATGGACAGACCTGCGATGTTCGACGAGGCACCTTGCACCAGCCCGCCCTCGCAGCCGACGACAATGATGGG
>JAPLRD010000249.1:921-17412 GCA_026399375.1 Pseudomonadota bacterium | reverse complement strand
CGGCGAAGATCACCGATTCGTACAACGGCGACTTCAATACGCTGAAGAACAACCTCAACATGTGCATAGCCGCGGTCAATGCGCTCGTCGCCGACGCGGCGATGCTGGCCGAAGCGGCGGTGGCGGGGAAACTCTCCGCGCGGGCCGACGCCTCCAAGCACCAGGGCGACTTCCGCAAGGTGGTGGAAGGCGTGAACGACACGCTGGACGCGGTGATCGGGCCCATGAACGTGGCGGCGAACTACGTCGATCAAATTTCCAAGGGGGCTATTCCCGCGAAGATCACGGACAGCTACAACGGCGACTTCAATACCCTGAAGAGCAATCTGAATGTCTGCATCGACGCGGTCAACGCGCTGGTGGCCGATGCGCACCTGCTCTCGCAGGCTGCTGTAGAAGGCAAGCTCGAAACGCGGGCGGACGCGGCGAAACATCACGGCGACTTCCGCAAAGTGGTGCAGGGGGTGAACGCGACGCTGGATTCGGTGATCGTGCCGTTGAACGAAGGCATGCGGGTTTTCGGCGCGCTGTCCAAGGGCGACCTCACGCAGAAAGTCACCGGCAGTTATCGGGGCACGTTCCAGAAGCTGAAGGACGATGCCAACACGACGGTGGACAAGCTGACCGAGATCGTGACCAGGATCAAGGAGTCGACCGAATCGATCAACGTGGCTTCAAAAGAGATCGCCTCGGGCAACGCGGACCTGTCCGGTCGCACCGAGCAGCAGGCTTCCAGTCTTGAAAAAACAGCCAAGTCGATGGAAGCGCTCACCGGCACGGTGAAGCAGAACGCGGAGAACGCGAAGCAGGCGAACCAGCTGTCGGCGGGGGCGTCGGACGTTGCAGTGAAAGGCGGCAAGGTGGTCGGCGAAGTGGTGACGACGATGAGCTCGATCAACGAGAGCTCGATGGCGGTGAACGCGGCGGTGGAAGCGGCCCGGGCGGGGGAGCAGGGCCGGGGCTTCGCGGTGGTGGCGACCGAAGTGCGCACGCTGGCGCAGCGCAGCGCTGCGGCGGCGAAGGAGATCAAGGACCTGATCGGGGATTCCGTGGAGAAGGTCGGCGCGGGGACCAAACTCGTGGACGAAGCCGGGAAGACGATGGACGAGATCGTGGATTCGGTGAAGCGGGTCACCGGCATCATGGCGGCGATCACGGCGGCGAGCCAGGAGCAGAGCGCCGGCATCGAGCAGGTGAACACGGCGATCACGCAGATGGACGAGGTGACGCAGCAGAACGCGGCCCTGGTCGAAGAAGCGGCGGCGGCGGCCGAGAGCCTGCAGGAGCAGGCGGGCCAGTTGATGCAAAGCGTCGTCGGCACCTTCCGCCTCGAACGGGGCGCGGACTCCCTGGAGGACGAATTCGATTTCAACAAGGCGGCGCAGGCGCACCTGGACTGGAAGCACAAATTGCATGACTGCATCGAGGGCAGGGGCGAGCCGCTGGACGCGGCCGTGGTGTCGTGCGACGACCGCTGCATCCTCGGCAAATGGATCTACGGGCCGGGCAAGCGCTTCGAAAAGTACCGGGAGCACGGCGCGCTGCGTTCGGCGCACGCACAGTTCCACAGTTGCGCCGGGCAGGTGGTGCGCCTGGCGCAGGCGGGCAAGCACGAGGACGCGCAGGGCCTGCTGGAAACCGATTTCAGCACCCGGTCGAAGGAGACGATAGAAAAGCTTCACGGCATGCAGGACGTGACGCAGCGCGCGCCGGCAAAGGGGCGGCCGGGCGCGGCTGCCGCATAGAGGGCCCTGCAATTGCAGCACCTACGATAAACCGAGAAGAACACCATGCACACTGACGAACTGATCACAAGATCCGACGGCGGATCGCGCGAATTCGATTTCACCGACTCGAACTTCGACCGCGTGCGAAAACTGATCTACGACCACGCGGGCATTTCGCTTTCCCCGAGCAAGCGGGAGATGGTCTACAGCCGCCTCGGCCGGCGGCTGCGCGCGCTCGGGCTGTCGAGCTTCGACGACTATCTGGAGGTGCTCGAATCCGGGAACGGCGAAGAGTGGGAGGCGTTCACGAATTCGCTGACGACCAACCTCACTTCGTTTTTCCGCGAGGAGCACCACTTTCCGATCCTGGCCGACCTGATGAAAAAGCACAAGGGCGATCGCATCGTGCTCTGGTGCTGCGCCGCTTCCACCGGCGAGGAGCCGTACTCGATGGCGATCACCGCGGCGGAAACGTTCGGCACGCTCACCCCGCCGGTCAAGATCCTCGCCACCGACCTCGACACCAACGTGCTGGCCAAGGCCGAGGACGGCGTCTACACCATGGAACGGCTGGAGAAGATGTCGGAAGAGCGCACGCGGCGCTATTTCCTGCGCGGCTCCGGGCGGCAGGCGGGCTTCGCCCGGGTGCGGGACGAACTGCGCAACCTGATCACCTTCCGCCAGTTGAACCTGCTCGACACGGGCTGGCCGATGCGCGGACCGCTGCACGCGATCTTCTGCCGCAACGTGATGATCTATTTCGACAAGCCGACGCAGCTGGAAATATTGAAAAAATTCGTCCCCCTGCTGCGACCAGACGGCCTGATGTTCGCGGGTCACTCGGAGAGCTTCCACCATGCTGCAAACCTGTTCAGCCTTCGCGGCAAGACCGTATACGAACTTGCCAATCCTGTTCGAACAGCTCATCACTGACCGGGAACCCGACGTGCTCGCACCCAACGTTTATTACGACAACCAGCTCGACATCGAGGCGGCGAAGATCCTGCCCGGAGAGTATTACGTCACCCAGCGCGACATGGTGCTGGTCACGGTGCTGGGGTCCTGCGTCACCGCCTGCATCCGCGACAAGCTGTCGGGCATCGGCGGGATGAATCATTTCATGCTGCCCGACTCCAATCCGGACAAGGACAACCCGGTCAGCACCTCGGCGCGCTACGGCGCCTTTGCCATGGAGGTCCTGATCAACAACCTGATTTCCCTCGGCGCGCACCGCACGCTGCTCGAAGCCAAGGTGTTCGGCGGCGGCAACGTTTTGCCGAACATGGTCGTGACCAACATCGGCCAGCGCAATTCGCAATTCGCGCTCAAGTTCCTCTCCATGGAAAAAATTCCGGTGGTGGCCAAGGACCTGGTGGACATTTACCCGCGCAAGGTCTACTTCTTTCCCAAGACCGGCAAGGTGCTGGTGAAGAAGCTGCGCAACATGCACAACGACACCATCGCCGAGCGGGAAAAGGAATACCAGTCGCGCCTGCGCAAGGAAACGGTCGCGGGAGAGGTCGAGCTGTTCGGCTGATGCCGCTCCCCGCCCGGCTGCATCAAGCGTCTTGCGCTGGACGCAGTCAAGATCGATTGCTTCTTCATCCGGGGCATCGCGGGGAAGGGCGACGATGCGGCCATCACCGGGACCCTGGCATCAGAACACGCAAATGTCGAAGCATGTGTACGTTGTAGGTGTAGGAGCGAGCTTGCTCGCGAATCGCGCGATTCGCGAGCAAGCTCGCTCCTGCAAATTACGTGTGGCAGACACGCAGCTTGCCCGCCGGTTTGTTTCGCAATTTTGGTGTCATCGTACTAGTCGCCATGGCGCACGGCCTGCGCCCGAAGCCGATTGTCGCGGGCGCGAAGACCGAGGCGCAGTATAATTTGCCGTGCAAACAGGATGGCCGAGATAAAACCGAGGCAAGAATGAAGAAAATCACCGTAATCGTCGTCGATGACTCCGCGCTGATCAGGAAACTGCTCACGGAAATCATCAACAGCCAGCCCGACATGACCGTCATCGGCGCGGCGCCCGACCCGCTGGTCGCGCGCGAGATGATCCGCGAGCGCAATCCGGACGTGATCACGCTGGACGTGGAAATGCCGAAAATGGACGGGCTCGATTTCCTGGAACGCCTGATGCGCCTGCGCCCGACGCCGGTGGTCATGGTGTCCTCGCTCACCGAGCGCGGCTCGGAGGCGACCCTGCGCGCGCTGGAACTCGGGGCGATCGATTACGTTTCGAAACCGAAGCTGGACATCGTTCACGGCATCAAGGAATACGCGGAGGAGATCGCGGAGAAAGTGCGCACCGCGGCGGCGGCCAAGCCGCGCATGCGTCCCGCGGCGCCGCCCGTCCCGGGCGGGCACCAGGTGCACATGCTCGCCAACCGCATCATCTCCACCGAAAAGCTGATCATCGTCGGCGCCTCCACCGGCGGCACCGAGGCGATCAAGGAATTCCTGATCGACATGCCGTCGGACTGCCCCGGCATCCTGATCACGCAGCACATGCCAGAGACGTTCACGAAATCTTTCGCCATGCGTCTGGACAGCCTGTGCCGCATCAGCGTGAAGGAGGCCGAGGACGGCGAGCGCGTTCTGCCCGGCCACGCCTATGTCGCGCCGGGCAACTGGCACCTGCTCCTGCGCCGCAGCGGCGCGAATTACATGACGCAATTGAGCGACGCGGAACCGGTGAACCGCCACAGGCCTTCGGTGGACGTGCTGTTTCGTTCCGCCGCGGAGCACGCGGGCCGCAACGTCGTCGGCGTCATTCTCACCGGAATGGGCAAGGACGGAGCGCTGGGCATGTTGGCGATGAAGGAGGCGGGTGCCTATAATTTCGCCCAGAACGAGGCCACCTGCGTGGTGTTCGGCATGCCCAAGGAAGCCATCGCGGCCGGGGGCGTGGATGAAATCCTGCCGCTGGGCGACATAGCGGGGGGCGTGGTGCGCCAGCTCATGACCATGGGCACGCGCGCGATTCGCGTGTGACGGGCGTGGAGCAGCGCTGGTAATCGCAGACGTTCTTTCGAACCTAAGGTAACTCAATGACTGGTGCGTGAACGGCCTCCCACCCTCACCCCAACCCTCTCCCGCCCAGGCGGGAGAGGGGGTGCTCCCTCTCCACCGGAAACGGGGGAGAGGGCCGGGGTGAGGGGGCTGTAATGCAGTTTCGCAATTCTCAATGATATGGTTTCCAACCGGATGGCGGATTGATCACGATCGCGACAGATGCTGCGCCGTAGCGACCACAGCCTTGCGCTGATCGTCGGCAGGCTGGCGATGGCGGTCGCGCTGGTGATCTTGATCGTGTTTCCGCTCGGCTATTTCGTGCTCGGCTACCAGAGCGCCGCCGATCACGCCGAAATCCAGTCCGACTTCAAGGCGGGCGTCATCACCGGCCTGATCAGCTCCAGCCCGGATTTGTGGACCTTCCAGGTGCAGCGGCTGGAAGAATTGCTGGTACGCTACCCGGCGCCGCTCAAGGAAGAGTCGGCGCGCGTCCTGGACGCGAACGGCGCCGTCGTGGTCAGCGTCGGCGCGCGGCCTCCGGCGCCGCTTCTGCGCCGTTCCAGCGCCGTCTACGAATCGGGCCGCATCGTCGGCCGCGTCGAGATCGAGCATTCCTACCGGCAGACGCTGTACGGCACGGCCGCGGTGGCGCTGCTGTGCCTGCTGCTTGCGGGCGCGACCTACGTCACGCTGCGCATTCTGCCGCTGCGCGCACTGCGGCAGGTGACCGCGGAGTTGTTCCGGGAGAAGGAGAAATGGCAGTTCGCTCTCGAAGGCGGCGGCGACGGGGTCTGGGACTGGAATCTGGCCAGCGGCGAAACGCTGTACTCGCAGACCTATCTGGACATGTTCGGCTACAGCGCGGAGGAACTGCGGCGTCCGGAGAACACCTTCGACAAGCGCATCCACCCGGCGGACTGGCCGACGGTCAAAGCGGAGCTGGACGCCTACATTGCGGGCAAGTCGCCGGTGTATGTCGTGGACCGGCGCATGCGCTGCAGGGACGGAAGCTGGAAATGGGTGCGCGGCCGGGGCATGGCGGTGAGCCGGGACGAAGCGGGCAGGCCGCTGCGCATCATAGGCACGTACACCGACATCAGTGAGCAGAAATACCTGACGCAGAAGCTGCAGGAGAGCGACAAGCTGCTGCAGGACGTGTCGGCGCAGGTTCCGGGCATTATTTTTCAGCTGCGCCTGAGTCCGGACGGGCACTTTCGCTTTCCGTTCATCAGCAAGGCGCGCGTGGACCTGTACGGTGCGGCGTTGCCGCAGGTGCACGAGGATGCGTCGTCGTTGTTCGACTATGTGCATCCGGACGATCTGGACAGCTTCATGGCCTCGATTCACGAATCGGGGCGCACGCTGCAACTGTGGCAGCGCGATTACCGGGTGGCGGTGCCGGAACTGGGCGTGCGCTGGCGCTCCGGCCATGCGCGGCCGGCCAGACTGGAGGACGGCAGCATCCTCTGGCACGGGTTCATTACCGACATCACCGACCGGGTCGCGGCCGAGGCGGAGCGATCCCTGCTCGAGGAACAACTGAGCAACGCGCAGAGAATAGAGGCCATCGGCACGCTGGCGGCCGGCATCGCACACGATTTCAACAATATCATCGGCACCATCAGCGGCAATACGGCGCTGGCGCGGCAGGATGTCGGTTCCGGCCACAAGGCGCTGGAAAGCCTGGATGAAATCCACAAGGCGAGCCAGCGCGCGCGGCACCTGGTGCAGCAGATCCTCACCTTCAGCCGCAAGCAGCCGCAGCACCTGGTAAGCCAGCCGCTGCGCCCGCTGGTAGAGGAAGCGGTGCGCTTGCTGCGCTCCACCCTGCCTGCCGGCGTCGATTTTGTCGCAACGATCGCCGATGCGCCGGCGCACGTGCTTGCCGATTCGACCCAGGTGCAGCAGCTCATCTTGAATCTTTGCACCAACGCCTGGCACGCCCTGCACGAGCGCTCCGGCCGCATCGAGGTCGGGCTGGACGAAGTCATGCTGGACGAGGCGGCGGCGCGGGCGCTGCCCGGATTGAAGCCGGGACCGCACCTGCGCCTTCGGGTCAGCGACAACGGCAGGGGCATGGACGCGGCTACGCAAAAGCGCATCTTCGAGCCGTTTTTCACCACCAAGCCTGTGGGTCAGGGCACCGGCCTCGGCCTCGCCGCCGTGCACGGCATCGTCAATGTGCACAAGGGCGCGATTGCGATGAAGAGCGCGCCGGGCAGGGGGGCCACCTTCCTCGTCTATTTTCCGGTCGCGGCCGATTTCGACGGGCCGGACGAAGCGGTGCCGGCGGTTTTCGACATCCTGCGCGGGAAGGGCCAGCATGTGCTCTACGTGGACGACGACGAATCGCTGGTATTCCTGGTGATGCGCATGCTCAACCGCCTTGGCTACCGCACCAGCGGTTTCCAGGACGCGCGCCTCGCCCTGGACGCGGTGCGCGCCAATCCCGGCAGCTTCGACCTCGCCGTGACGGACTTCAACATGCCCGGGTTATCCGGCCTCGACGTGGCGATGGAACTCGCGCGCGTCAGGCCGGACCTGCCGGTGGTGATCACCTCGGGTTACATCACCGATGCCCTGCGCGTCGATGCGAACAAGGCGGGCGTGCGCGCGCTGGTGGACAAGCCGAGCACCGTCGACGAGTTGTGCCAGGTGATCCAGCAGGTTCTGAACGCGCCGGCGCACCAGTCCGGCTAGGCCGGCGGCGGTACTACCAGGGCCGCGGCCCCGCGCCGCGCCAGAGTTCTTCCAGGTCGGGGAACGCCCATTTTTCCGGGTCTTCGTGCGCAAGGATCTTTTCGTTGCATCCGGGGCTGGCGAGATCGACGATTTCGGGGGCGAGCCGCACCTGCGACTTGGTCGAATAAAAAACTTTCACCTGCGGCGTCAACAACGAGCGGTCGGATTGGTCGACGATGACGCCGAGGCGCCCCGACTGCAGCCTGACCAGCGTGCCTACCGGATAGATGCCCACGCTCTTGACGAAGGCCTGGAAGATGAGGTCTTCGAAATGGCTCTTGCTCCACTCCGCCATCCGGCGTATGGCTTCGGCCGGGTTCCAGCCCGCCTTGTACGGGCGGTTCGAAGTGATTGCATCATAGACGTCGCACACCGCGCCCATTTTCGAGAACAGGCTGATATCTTCGCCGCGCAGCCGGTGCGGATAGCCTTTGCCGTCGATTTTTTCGTGGTGGTGCAGGCAGACGTCCAGGGCGACTTCGGAAATATCTTTGCCTTCGAGGAGCATCTTGTGCCCCTCTTCGGGATGGCTTTTGACCAGCGCAAATTCGGCGTCGGTCAGCTTGCCCGGCTTGTTCAGCACCTCCAGCGGTATCGCCATCTTGCCTACGTCGTGCAGCAGGCCGGCGAGGCCGGCCTCGCGCGTGTCGTGCGGGTTCAACCGCAGTTGGTTGGCAAGGGCGATCATCAGGCCGCAGACCGCCACTGAATGCATGTAGGTGTAATCGTCGGCGCGCTTGAGCCGCGCGAGGCTGATCAAGGCGCCCGGATTGCGCAGCACCGAATTGCCGATCTCCTCGACCAGGGGCATGGCGTCCTTGGCTTCGATCGCCTTGCCCATGCGCGCTTCCTGGAACATGGAGACGACCGCTTCACGGGACTTGGCGCAGATATTGGCCGCGCGCTGCATTTCCACCGACAGCTTGACGCGCTGCTGCGGCGCGATCGTGAACTCGACCGCCTTGGTCAGTTCGCGGTCGATTTCCTGTTCGGTTTCTTCCTTGGTCTGGCCGAATTCGACGTCCAGTCCCTTGTCCGAATCTATCCACGCCTCCTCGATACCGCTGTCGAGGATGCGCTGTATGTCTTTCGGGTCCTCGAGCACGAAGGACTTGCGCCAGAACGGATGCGACATCCACGAACCGCACAGTTCGTGCAGATGCATGCCGAGCTTCAGGTGCTTGACGTTGATTCGTTTCAGCATGGGGAGGGTTTGCGTCTGTTGTCGAAACCGGTGCGCGTCGCCCTTCGGTGGAATGTCTCGGGATCGCCCACGACCGGAGCGCCCTCTCCCGGATTGCTCTCGGCCCAGATCCGGCCCTGGTGGCGTCGAACGACGCATTTCGCGATCGCCAGGCCGGCGCCGTTTCCGGGAAATTCGGTTTCCTTGTGCAGCCGCTGGAACACGCGGAACAGTTTCTCCGCGTAGTGCATGTTGAATCCGGCGCCGTTGTCGCGCACGAAGAAGCGCAGTTCGCCCGAGTCCTGCAGCGCGCCGATCTCGATCTTCGGCGCCGCGCACCCGGCGCTGAATTTGAACGCGTTGGCGACGAGGGCATCGAACAGCTGGCGCACGAGCGCCTGGTCGCACAAGACAGGAGGCATGGACGCAATCACGACTTTCGCATCCGGATAGGCGGCGCCTTCCGCGCGAACCACCTCGGCCGCCAGGGCGCCCAGATCGACGCTGCGCGGATCCATGGCCGCGCGGCCGGCGCGCGAGAGCCGCAGGAGGTCGCCTATCATGTCGCCCAGCTGGCGCGAATTGACCTGGATGCGTTTCAACCACTGGCGGCCCTGATCGCTCAGCGCCTGCGCCTCGTCCTGCAGCAGGTCGGCAAAACCGTTGATCTTGCGCGCGGGGGCGGCGAGGTCGTGCGACACCGAATAGGACAGAGCGTCGAGTTCGGCCTTCGCCTGTTCCAGTTCGAGCCGGTGCGCGGCTGCGAGCCGCTCCATTTCCTGCGCCTGCGCCGTCACGCGCTGCTCCAGCGCATCGATCAGCGCCTTTTGATTTTCGTTTTCAGCCATCGTCTTGGAACGCGCGCGCCGCGCCTGCAGCAGCAGGCCTGCGAACAACAGGCAGCCGATGAAAAGCGACAGGGCGATGACGATGCTCATGGACGCCATGAGCATACACAGCGGCGCCGGCAGGGTTTTGTGCTATGTCAAACGGCCGGGCAAAAACGATGGCCCGGGGCGCGCGCATCCGGCCGGTCTATTGGCGCACGGCCGGCGTGTATTCCAGGGCGCCGGCCAGCTTCAGATTCAGCGATGTGCCGTCTGCGGGCAGGACGCCATCGGACAGGACGTATGCGGCCGCCGCGAAATGCAGCGGGGCCGGCGTGACGGCAGAAGCGGCAAGGCTGCCGGTCCCGGCGGCAGGGGTGCCCAGCTGCAGTTCCATCGATTGCCAGACAAGCCCCAGTCCGGCAAACGCGGCGAGCATCGCGCCGGCGAGCGCGGCGCGCTTGAGCACCAGTGTTCGCTGCATGCCGAGGGTGATCGCGCGCGCCAGCCGCTGCAATGAATCGGCGCTCGTTCGCGCCTGCACGGCCGCGGCGGCCTCGGCCTTCGCCCTGGCATGCTCCGCCTGCCGGCGGGCTTCTTCCGCCGCGATGCGCGATTCCGTCTCCTGCAGCGCCTGCGCTTCCGCCTGCTGGCGTTCGCGTGCGGCAGACTCCAGCCGCGCTTCGGCGGCCATGCGTTCGCGCGCCGCGAGCGAGGCCTGTTCTTCATATTCGATCCGCGCCTGTTCCGCCGCGCACAATTGCGCTTCGCTGGCGGCACGCTCTTCGGCCGCCTCGCGGGCGCGCGCCTGCGCCGCCGCAAGCTCTTCGATCCGGCGCGAGGCTTCCTCTTCCGCCGCTTGCCGCCGCCGCGTTTCCTGCAGCAGGCCGATGTCGGCGTCCGATTTGATCTTTGCAGCTTTGGCGCACTCCTCGGCGGCGTGTGAAAGCGCGAGCGCCGCCGCTTTGGCGCGGTTCTCCTGCTTCAAGCGCATCTGCCCGGTCGCGAGCAAAGTCTGCTCGGCATCGGCCCTTGCCTGCGCTTCGGCAACGGCCTGCTGCTCGGTGCGCAGGCGCTCCTCGGCGGCGGCGGCCGCCTGCGTGAGTTGCAGGCGTTCCTGCTCTGCTTTCAGCCGTTCCAGGGCCTTGGCATTGGCTTCGGCCTGCAGTTCGGCGCGTTTGCGCGCGATCTCTGTGGCGCGCTGCTCCGCTTGCGCGCTGGCTTCGGCGGCAGCGGCGGCCTCGCGCTCCGCGTCCGCTTTGGCGAGCGCGGCGGCGGTCGCCTCGCGGTCGGCGTGGGTGCGTGCCGCGCTCGCGGCGACGGCGCCCTCTGCGGCGGCGATGCGCGCCTGCAGGCCGGAAATGGCTTCGGCTTCGGCAGCGGCGCGCAATTGCGCCAGACGTTCGAGTTCGGCTTCGGCGCGGGCGCATTCGTCGGCGTTGGTGCTCGCCGCGAGTTCGGCTTCAAGACGCCCCTGTACTGCGGCGAGTTCGCGCGCAGCCGCACTCGCGCGCGCGGCTGCGGCGGCCTCGGCCTGCGCTTCGGCGCGTGCCTTTGATTCGGCCAGCTGGCCGAGTTCGCGCTCCATGCGCAGGCGTGCAGCCCGCGTTTCCTGCATCTGTGACGCAACGTCCTTTCTTACCCTGGCCTGCGCCAGCAGGCGTTCTTCCTCGCGTATCCTGGCCTCGGACATTTCGGCGAAATCGGTTTCCACCTCGATGCGCACGCTGGCGACTGTCGCGTGTGCTTCCTCGGCGCGCGCCTTGCGCCGCGCCGCTTCGAGCGCTTCCTTTTCGGAAAGCGCGCGCGCCTGGGTCAGATGCTCGGCCTCGATCTCGGCCCTTGCGCGCCGCTGGCTGGCCTGCAGCGCCTGGGCCTCGGCACTTGCACGGGCGCGGGCGCGTCCCTTCTCCTGCTGCTCCTGGCGCGCGCGCGCCTGGGCGGCTTCCTCCATTTCCTGCAGCAGGCGCTGCAATTCGATCACCTCTGCCTGCATGCGCTCGGCCTGGCTGCGCTCGATCGCGGACTTGGCCTGCGTGCGCGCCTGCAGTTCCTGCTCTGCGGTGAGCCTGGCCAGCGCGGCTTCGGTCGCTTCCTTGTCCGTGCGCGCGCGCATTTCGGCCTCTGAGGTGGCCTGCGTCTCGGCCTGGCGGCGTTCCGCCGCCGCGATCTGCGCGCGGTCTTCGGCTTCTGCGCGTATGCGCGCGCAGGCCGCGGCTTCTTCCTCGGCCTTGATGCGCGCTTCGGCGGCATTCCTCGCCTGGGTCTCGGCGATGGCTTTCGCCTTGGCCGTCTCGGATGCGCGTTCTTCGGCGCGCGCGCGCAACTGCGCCGCGGCCGTTGCCTTGGCTTCGGCCTCGATGCGCGCAACCGCTTGTTTGATCGCACCCAGTTCGGCGTGTTCGCGCTCCCTGGAGTCTGACTCGGGTGAACCGGCGTTGCTGGCGTCAAAGGCCAGGACGAGTCGGGATGGTTCTGCGCTGGATTTCATATGCATCGCCCATTGATGAAGGTGCAGGCACGCGGCTCTGTTCCGAGCGGCCCAGCCGCCCATTGCTGCCTTGTGCCTATTATTCCCGGGGATGCGCAAGTTGAACCGCGGAACAGATGCTGTTTTCCGCGCTTTTTCAGCGTCAGACGGGAAGACCGACGCCGGGCGCCGCGCTGCTGCGGGCGGCGTCAGAGATGGTTGATGGAGGCGCTGACCTTGGCCGCGATGGCGGCGAACTTTTCCTGCGCCAGGTCGAGCTCGAACAGCGCCCATTCGCCCCCGGTCGACCATTCGTGGCAGGTCTCGTCCGAAGCGAGGCTGTAGAGCTGTTCGGCCACGAGCCCGATCGCGACCAGCCGGATGGCCTCTGCCTCGGCCTGCGCCAGTATTTCGTTCGAGTACAGGAGGTCATGATGGTGCAGGATGGCGAAACACAAAGGATCGGACAGATGCCAGCTGTGCGCCAGGACCGAACCGATGCGGGCGTGATTGGTGGAATAGCGCTCGTTCTCGGTCTCCTGCACCAGATCGCCTGAGGCCGGCGCTTTTCCCTCGAAAATGTCGGCATAGATGGGAAATTTCTGCATCATCACCGGCATGCCGCAATCGCGAAAAAGGCCGAAGGTGCAGGAAACGCCGACATCGCCGCGCCCGGTTTCACGGCACAGCATGGCCGATATCAGGGAGATCGCCATGGAGGTCTTCCAATAGCGTTCCATGCCGGGCCCGGTGACGCCGGAGAACGCCTGGCGCAGCAGGAGCCCGGTCACGAGCTGGGTCACCGCGTTCAGTCCGAGCAGGGCCAGGGCCTGCTGCACGGAAGATGCCTTGGTGCGCAGGCCGTAAAAAGGGGAGTTGGCGACCTTCAATACCGCCGAGGCGAGCGCAACGTCGCCGCCGATCAACTGGCCCACGCGGCGAAAATCGGGATCATCGGCGCGTGTTTCGCGCAGCAGCCGGGTCAGCGTGGCGGGGCAGGGGGGGATTCCGATTTCCTGCACGATCTGGTCCGCTTTGCGATCGCGCGTTTCGTCGTTATCAGTATTCAATGTCCGCTCCTGGAAAAAACTTATCGGTGGCCCGGTGAATAACTTTAGCCCCGGTACGAAATTGAGGGGGCGCCTTCCCGCGGATTCCTATGACCCTGGCGCCATTTCGGCAATTCTGAAATGGTCTCACCGTCAAATTTCGGAATTATTTCCTATCGGCGAAGCCTCGCATGCATTACCATTGTTATAAGCCAATATAAAACAACAGGTTGCAATTTTGTTCCTACTGCAAAAAACCGGCCGGCCAAGGTCACGAACCCGGTGCGGATTCGGGAAAGCACTCAAGTTATTCGCCATGCTGCCGATAAAGCTGCATAAGCACGGAATTCCGTGCGGAGAAAACCAACAAAGTATACGCCTGATGGCCATGACACATGACTAACACAGGCGCATATTCATCCAGCCCACGGGCCAGGCCGGGGGAGGCCTGACGTGCAACTCCAGGCGCTAGAGAACAGGGACCCGGGGTGCATGGGGGACGACCTGCTGCAGGCACTGTCGGCGCACGCGACGCTGAAGATTTTTCCGAAGAATACCGTTGTCGTCAGCGAAGGCGATCGAACCACCGATTCGATCTATTTGATCCGCTCCGGCAGGGTCAAGGTGTTCCTGTGCAGCGAGGCAGGCAAAGAGGTCGATCTGAGCGTGCTCGAGCCCGGCGACTATTTCGGCGAGATGGCGCTGGACGATGGTCCCCGTTCCGCGTCCGTGATGACCCTGGAACGCAGCGAACTCGCGGTGATCAAACAAGCGGATTTCAAAAAATTCCTGGCCGCAAATCCCGACTATGCGATGCAGTTCATCCTGAAGCTGATCGAGCGCACGCGGAGCCTGCTCAAGAGTGTGAAAAGTTTGGCGCTTTTCGATGTTTCTCACAGGGTTGCGCGTCTTTTGCTCGAGATGGCGACGGAAGAAAATGGTAAGCTGATCATCAACGAAAAACTGTCCAAGCGTGATATTGCGAACCGGGTCGGGGCGACGCGTGAAATGGCGAGCCGGGTGTTCAAGGATCTGGTCACGAGCGGTTATATCCAGATGGAGAACAAGAAAATAACCATAGCCAGGAGGTTGCCTCAGCAATGGTGAAGTCTTTCCTCGGCGGTTGGGGCAATGAGCGCGCTCTAATGCTTGTAACTGGTTCAAAGGAGTCATCGATGAAGAATGCACAGGACAGACCCGTATCGATCCTCGGTCTGGGCGTGATGGCGGGCATGACAGGTCTGCTGATTGTCCTCGCCCAATCTGGAACGCTGCAATTCGGCAAGCCTCACGCGATGAGCGTGACGCTTTCGGCGCTGCCGCCGACATTCACGCAAGGCATGTCGGGACAAGGCCAGTCCGGCGCGCTGGATTCGGTTGCAGGCGTGATTGATTCGCTGCCGGCTACGGCGGCCGGGCAGCCTTCATCGATTGCACCGGGACAGTTAGACGTGCGGCAGCAGGACACGTATCTGGGCGGCACGGTTGCGACCGGCCGTGTCGCGCAGGTGTACCTCAGGGTTGCGGACAACGTGTTTCTGGCGCTGGATCAGGCGCCGGAACACCTCAAGAACAGCGCCGAACGCTGGGTCGACGTCCAGTTTCCGGAATTGCTGGCCGAGGACACGGGAGCAGCACGGGCCTTCCTCAATCGCAGCGATGCGCGCGTTTCCGTCGGCGACGTGGTGGAGATCAAGTTCGCGCACAAGGACAATCCGCGCTATTTCCCGGTGAAGGAGCTTACGCGCGTGACCGAACTGGTGGCGAGCAAGGGGCAGATGCTCGCGCGCGATTACGAGCGGCGCATCCTCGCGCGCAGCGGCAAGGCCGCGCCCGGTCCGCAGTGGCTGTCGCACGCGACGGCGCAGCAGACGGCCGCCGAAGCGGCGCAGGCCCCCACCCAGGTCACGACGGCCGAAGCCAGGCGCTGACATTCGCTGCCGCGAAGCGGCCATGGGCTTTTGGCTGAAATGAATCCATGGCGGAATATCCGGAAGACTTCGAGGTGATCGAACGCGAGGCCGAGCGCGTCGCGAAAGAACTGGACATTCCGCCTTGCCCGGCGATACTGGCCCGGTTCAACGAGGAATTTCACGCGTCACAGCCCGATCTGCGCCGGCTCGCGGCACTGATCGGCACCGATGTGGGTCTGTCGGCCACGATACTCAAGACCGTCAATTCGCCTTTCTACGGGCTGGTCAAGAAGGCGACCGGCATCGAGCAGGCCCTCTCCATCCTGGGTCTGCGCTCCTGCGCCAACATCATCGGCGGCCTGTTGCTGCGGCGGGCGTTTCCGGCCGGTTCCGGGCCTGCGCTCGAGCGCTTCTGGGACGGCACGACGCGCATTGCGGGATTGGCCGCCATGGTCGCGAGCCGCCTCAAGGAGATGGAGCGCGACGCTGCGCATACCTATGTGCTGTTCCGCGATTGCGGCATGCTGGTAATGTTGCGCAAGTTTCCCGCTTATGCCGAGATAATCGATCAGACCGCGACGATACGCGGGGCGCAGATCACGCGCATCGAAGACGAGCGCTTCAAGTTCAACCACGCACGCGTCGCCTCGGCGCTCGCGCGCAGTTGGTCGCTGCCGGAGACCCTGTGCGGCGCGATTTTCCATCATCACGAGTATTCGCTGATGTCGAAGAGCTCGATCGGGAGCGACGCCGCGGACCGCAAGCTCGTCGCCTTCGGCCTGCTCGCCGAGCAGATCGCCGCGCTGCACGCGAATCAGGGCCTGTGCCCGGACTGGGCCGAGGGCGAACGCTACGTGCTCGACACGCTCGACATCGGGCCGGAGGAAATCGTCGCGCTGGCCGAAGACCTGCGCACCGCCGCCGATTGAGGTTTCCCGGGCCCTTGCTTTGAAATATGCCAAAGACAATGACTGCATGCAAAGCCGGTTTCACCATGATCGAAATGATGGTCGTGATCGGCATCATCGCGATCCTGGCGCTGATCGCGGCGCCCAGTTTCCAGGACGGCATCGTGCGCGACCAGATCAGCGGCGCGATTGCGCTGGCCGATATCGCGAAGACACCCGTCGCCGCCTCCTGGGCCGCGGCACAGCCTTTCCCCCCGGACAACGCCGCTGCGGGTTTGCCGGCAGCGGAAAAGATCGTCAACAACTACATCAGTTCGGTTCTGGTGCAGAACGGCGCCATCCATGTCAGCTTCGGCAATCGCGCCAACGGCGCGATCCAGGGCAAGGTCCTTTCCATCCGGCCGGCGGTGGTCGAAGATGCTCCCGTTGTGCCCGTGGCCTGGGTGTGCGGTGCGGCGGAAGTGCCTGGCAAGATGACGGTGAAAGGGGAGAACAGGACGAATATCGCGGCCAACTTCCTGCCGCTGAATTGCCGCGCGCTGGCCCGCGGCAATTGACGGCATCAAGCCGCATAGGGCGGCTCAGAGTGTGAAATAGAAGCGGGCGCCTTCGCCTATCCTGCCATCGGCGCCGACATCGCCCTTGTGGCGG
>JAPLRD010000249.1:0-914 GCA_026399375.1 Pseudomonadota bacterium | reverse complement strand
CGCCCTTGTGGCGGTGGATGATGCGCGCCACCGTGGCGAGGCCGATGCCGATGCCGGGGAATTCCGCCGGCGAGTGCAACCTCTGAAACGCGCCGAACAGCTTGTCGGCGTATTCCATGTCGAAGCCGGCCCCGTTGTCGCTCACGAAATAGGCTGGGCGGCCGTCTTTTTCAAAGATACCGAACTCAATGCGCGCCGTGTCTCGCTTGGAACTGTATTTCCAGGCGTTGCCGATCAGGTTCTGCAGCACCACCCGCAGCAGCCCCGGGTCTCCTTCCGCCGTGACCTGCGGCGCGATTACCCACTCCACCTTGCGCTCGGGCTCCGCCCCCTGCAGGTCCTCGGCCGACTCCCGGGCCAGCGCCGACAGATCGACCGGGCCGCGCTTCATTTCCTGGCGCGATATCCTCGACAGCTTCAGCAGGTCGTCGATCAATTGCCCCATCCTGTCTGCGGCCTGCCTGACGCGCCTGAGCATGCCCCTGCCTTCGTCGTCGATCCGGCCCGCGTACTGGGTCTCCAGCAGCCGGCTGAAGCCGTTCAGCGCCCGCAGCGGCGCGCGCAAGTCGTGCGAGACGGAATACGCAAACGATTCCAGCTCCCGGTTGGCCACCTGCAGGTCGTGCGTGCGCTGCTCGACACGGCGCTCGAGCTCGACATTGAGCTTCAGGATTTCGGAGGCCACGCGCCTGCTTTCGGTGACGTCGTTGACGGATATCAAGCGCGCGATGCGATTGTCGAACGCGAAAGGCTGCGCCGTGACTTCCGCCAGGATGACCTGTCCGTCCTTGGTGCAGTGCCTGCGCGCGAGACGTTCGACCTTGCCGGCGCCTTGCGCATAGCGTCCGCTCAGCTCGGCGCTGATGCCTTCGCGGTCCTCCGGAATCTGCAGATCGACGATGGTCATCGCGAGC
>JAPLRD010000084.1 GCA_026399375.1 Pseudomonadota bacterium | reverse complement strand
GCTTTGGCTTCCGCTTCGGCTTTCGCGCGCGCAGCAGCCTCTGCCGCTGCCTTGACACGCGCCTCCGCCTCGGCCTTTGCCCGCGCGGCCGCCTCGGACGCAGCCGCAGCCTGCGCCTGCTCTCGCGCCGCGTCTTCCGCTATTTTCGAGATCGAGGACAGCGTTGGAATCGCCATCGTGAAGTCGAGATCTATATCGCCCGCCGCGGGTGCGGGGGTAGGTGCCGCAGGCTTTACGGCAGGTTCCGCAGGCTTTACGTTTTGTGCCAGTTCACGAATGAATTCGCTCTTGGCCAGCACCTGCAGCGCCTCCTGCAACTTGGCTTCCGGCAATTTCGCGAACTTGGCCTGCATGTCGGCCACCGTTGCCCTGCCGTCCAGTTCTTTCAGGAGCGCGCGCATATCGCGCGACAGGACGCTGGTTTTTCCGGTCGCCTCGTTCAGACCTTTGGCGGTCTTGGTAAATATTGTTTTGCGATCCATGCGGCCTCGGTGGCTGAAGGCTACCTTCCAAGCGGCTGATTATAGGGAATATGCGCCGAACCCGATAGGCAAAACTTGATCCCGCGCCGTTTGCTCCCGGGTCTTAGCGCCCCGGCGTTCCGTATCCCCCGCCTCCCGGGGTCTCTATGACGAAAACATCGCCTGCCTGCAACTGGGCTTTGTCGGAGCCCGTCAACTGCAGTGTACCGCCATCCGCGCGCGCCACCCAGTTCCGTCCGACCCTGCCCGGTTCGCCGCCGGCCATGCCGTAGGGGGGAATGCGGCGGTGCCCCGAGAGTATCGCCGCGGTCATGGCTTCGAGAAAGCGCACCCGCCGCACGATGCCGTCGCCCCCGCGCCATCTGCCCTTCCCGCCCGAGCCGCGGCGAATCTCGAAACTCTCCAATAGCACCGGAAAACGCCATTCGAGCACCTCCGGGTCGGTAAGGCGTGTGTTGGTCATGTGCGTGTGCACGGCATCGGTGCCGTCGAACCCCTGCAGCGCGTCCTTTGCGCTGGCGTCCATCACACCCGCGCCGGAGCCGCCGCAGACGGTCTCGTAATATTGAAGGTTCTCGTTGCCGAAGGTGAAATTGTTCATGGTTCCCTGGCAGGCGCCCATCACGCCCAGGGCGCCGTACAGGGCATCGGTGATGCACTGCGAAGTCTCGACGTTGCCTGCCACCACCGCCGCGGGATAGCGCGGCCGCAGCATGCTGCCCTCCGGAATGATGATGTTGAGCGGCTTCAGGCAACCGGCGTTGAGCGGTATGTCGTCCTCCACCAGGGTGCGGAACACGTACAGCACCGCCGCCGTGCACACCGCCGAGGGCGCGTTGAAATTGTCCGGCAGCTGGGCCGATGTCCCGGTAAAGTCGATGGTCGCGCTGCGCGCCGCTTTGTCGATGCCGATCCTGACCCGGACCACGGCGCCCGAGTCCATCTCGTAGCTGAACTCGCCCGGCTTCAACACGTCGATCACGCGCCGCACCGACTCTTCTGCATTGTCCTGCACATGGCGCATATAGGCGTGCACCACGTCCAGGCCGAAATGCCCGACCATGCGGCGCAGTTCCTGCACGCCTTTTTCGTTGGCCGCGATCATGGCGCGCAGGTCGGCCATGTTCTGCTCGATGTTGCGCGCCGGATACCTGCCCGAGCCGAGGAGCGCGACGGTTTCCTCCTCGCGCAGGCGGCCTTCCTCCACCAGCAGAAAATTGTCGATCAGCACGCCTTCCTCTTCCACCACCCTGCTGTCGGGCGGCATCGAGCCCGGCGTCATGCCGCCGACATCGGCATGGTGTCCGCGCGAACCGACGTAGAACAGTATCTTTGCATTGGCGTCGTCGAATACCGGCGTGATCACGGTGATATCCGGCAGGTGCGTGCCGCCGTTGTAGGGCGCGTTGAGCACGTAGACGTTGCCGGGCTTGATCCTGCCGGCGTTTTCGCGCATGACCGTCTTGATCGATTCGCCCATCGAGCCCAGGTGCACCGGCATGTGCGGCGCATTGGCGATCAACTGCCCCTCGGCGTCGAACAGGGCGCAGGAAAAGTCGAGCCGTTCCTTGATGTTGACCGAATAGGCGGTGGCCTCCAGGCGCAGGCCCATCTGCTCCGCGATCGACATGAACAGATTGTTGAACACCTCCAGCATCACCGGATCGACGCTGGTGCCGACGGCGGCGCGCGACGCTCGCGCCTCGACGCGCCGCAGCAGCAGGTGCGCAAGCGGCGTGACCTCCGCCTGCCAGCCGGGCTCGACCACGGTCGTCGCGTTGTCCTCGGCGAGGATCGCCGGCCCTCTGATCCTGTCACCGGGCTGGAGCGCGCCGCGCCGGTACACCGGCGTGCGCTGCAGCTTGCCGCCGGTGTGCATGTCCACCGTGGCTGCGACTTGTGGCGCGCCACTGCGCATTGCGGCGGCGGGAGCGGTTTCTGCGGGCGCGTCGGATTCCCCTATGGCTTCGACCGAAACGGCCTCCACGAGGAGCGCGCGTTTGGGCATGAGGAAGGAATAGCGCTTGCGATAGTCCGCTTCGAACTGGCCCACCATGTCCGCGATCGGGCCGAAAGCGACGATGAGCGCGGAATCGGTGCCGTCGTAGCGCAGATGCGCGCGCCGCATGATGCGCACGCGTTCGGGCGCGACGCCCTGGCGCAGAATCTCCTCTCTTGCCGGAACGGCGAGCTTCTCCAGCGCCTGCAGCAGCAGGTCGAAATTGCCCTGCTCCAGCTTCGCTTCCACCGCCTGCTCGCGCATGGCGGTGATGTCGGCGAGCCCCATGCCGTAGGCGGAGAGCACGCCGGCCAGCGGATGGATGAATACCTGCTTCATCCCCAGCGCGTCGGCCACGAGGCAGGCGTGCTGGCCGCCGGCGCCGCCGAAGCAGCACAGGGTGTATTCGGTCACGTCGTGGCCGCGCTGCACCGAAATGTGCTTGATCGCGTTCGCCATATTGCCTACCGCGATGTCCACGTAGCCCTCGGCCACCTGTTCGGGCGTGCGCGCGTCGCCGGTGGCTTGCTGGATTTCCCGCGCCAGATCGGCGAACTTGCGCCGCACCACGGCGGCATCCAGCGCCTCGTCGCCCATTTTCCCGAATACAGGCGGAAAAAACTCCGGCTGGATCTTGCCCAGCATCACATTGCAGTCGGTGACCGTCAGCGGACCGTTCTTGCGATAGGACGCGGGGCCCGGGTTCGCAGCGGCCGAGTCCGGGCCGGCGCGGTAGCGAGCGCCGTCGAAATGCAGGATGGAACCGCCCCCCGCCGCCACCGTGTGTATGCTCATCATCGGCGCGCGCATGCGCACGCCCGCGACCGGCGTCTCGAACGCACGCTCGAATTCGCCGGCGTAGTGCGACACGTCGGTCGACGTTCCGCCCATGTCAAAGCCGATGATCTTGTCGAACCCCGCGAGGCGCGAAGTGCGCACCGCGCCGACGATGCCGCCCGCCGGCCCGGAGAGGATGGAGGCCTTGCCCTGGGAGCGGCGCGCGTCGGTCAGGCCGCCGTTGGACTGCATGAACATCAGGCGCACGCCCTCCAGTTCGGAGGCCACCTGGTCGACGTAGCGCCGCAGTATCGGCGAATAGGCATCCACGACCGTGGTGTCGCCGCGGCTGACGAGCTTCATCATCGGGCTCACTTCGTGCGACACCGAGACCTGGCCGAAGCCGATGGCGCGCGCCATCGTCGCCACCTGCTTTTCGTGCTCCTGGTAGCGGTAGCCGTGCATGCACACGACGGCAATCGACCGGTAACCCTCGTCATAGGCGGCCTGCAGATCGCGCCGCGTCTTCTCCGCGGCGAGCGGCGTCAGCACTTCGCCGTGCGCGCCCATGCGCTCCTCGATTTCGACCACCTTGCTGTAGAGCAGCTCGGGCAGGACGATGTGGCGCGCGAAAATCTTCGGCCGGTTCTGGTAGGCGATCCTGAGCGCGTCGCGAAAGCCGCGGGTGATGAACAGCACCGTACGCTCCCCCTTGCGTTCGAGCAGCGCATTGGTCGCGACCGTGGTGCCCATCTTTACCGCCTCGATTTTTTCGCCGGGGATGGGTGCCCCCGCGGCGACGCCCAGAAGATGGCGGATCCCGGCGAGCGCGGCGTCGCGATACTGCTCCGCGTTCTCCGACAGCAGTTTGTGCGTGACGATGGCGCCGTCGGGACGGCGCGCGACGATGTCGGTGAACGTGCCGCCGCGGTCGATCCAGAACTGCCAGCGTTGCTGTGTCATTGGAGCCAACTTACAATGATGAGGGGACATGTCCCCTCATACTCCCCTATATCAGGGGCCATTTCGAAATTCTGAAATGGCCTATTGGACTTTTTCTACCAGGGTGGACGCTGGGCCGGCGCGCGCGCCAATAGTGCTTCTGTTAGGATGCACAAAATCATATCATGCTCGCTCGCCATGAATCGCATAGAACACGCGCAAACAGAAGCACAAACGATACGCCAGCGCATACGCCGCGGCGAAATCACCGGGCACACATCGGGCCTCGCTCCCGGCTGCGTGCAGGGCAACGTCGTCATCCTTCCCGCCGCGCTCGCCTCCGACTTCCTGCGCTTCTGCCAGGCCAATCCCAAACCCTGCCCGGTACTTGGCGTATCCGAGCCCGGCGATCCGGCTCTGCCCTCGCTCGGCGCCGACATCGACATGCGCAGCGACGTGCCGCGCTACCGCGTATTCCGCCACGGCGAAATGGTGGAAGAACCCACCGACGTCGGACATCTGTGGCGCGACGACCTGGTCACCTTCATTCTCGGTTGCTCCTTCTCCTTCGAATGGGCGCTGCTCGAAGACGGCCTGCAGATCAAGCATCAACTCTGCGGCGGAAACGTGCCCATGTACCGCACCAGCGTCCAAACCAAGCCGGCCGGCCGTTTTCACGGGCCGCTGGTGGTGTCGATGCGGCCGTTCCGGCCGGCCGATGCGATTCGCGCGATTCAGATCACTTCGCGCTTTCCGGGCGTGCACGGCGCGCCGGTGCATATCGGCATGCCTGAACTGATCGGCATCCGCGACATCGCCCGCCCGGATTGGGGCGACGCCGTGGAGGTGGCGGCGGACGAACTGCCGCTCTTCTGGGCCTGCGGGGTTACGCCGCAGGCGGTGATCGCCGAAGCGAAACCGGAGTTCTGCATCACCCACGCCCCCGGCGCCATGCTCATCACCGATCTCAGGAACAGCCGGCTCGCCGTCCTTTAAGAAATTCAAGCAAATACAACGAAGGGAGAAATCATGAGAAAAACGTTCCTTGCCGCCAGCCTGGCCGCGGCTTTCCTCGGCACCGTGACCGGCGTGCAAGCCCAGGGCCTGCCGCCCGGCCCGAAAGTGACCGTCTCCGCGGTCACCCAGGTGGCGCCGACCGTGCCCCAGTACACGCGCGTGGACGTACCCATCATGCGCGACGAGGCCGTGAAGAAGAGCGGCGGCCGGGTGGAGTTCAACCTGAAGAGCTGGCCGGAAATGAACGTGCAGGGGCCCGAAGTCATCCGCCTGGTGCGCTCGGGACAGGTCGACCTCGGCGCAACACCGCTCACCACGGTCTCGGGCGACGTCCCCATCCTGGACGGCATGGATCTCGCCGGCCTCAACCCCGACATTGAACAGGCGCGCAAGGTCGCGGCCGCGCTGCTGCCGGTCGCGAACAAGGAACTGGAACGCCTGGGCGTGAAACTGATTGCGACCTACCCGTTCCCGGCGCAGGTGTTCTTTTGCCGCAAGCCGATCGCCGGCCTCGCCGACCTGAAAGGCCTGAAGATCCGCACCAATGGCCCGGCTGCGGCCGATCTGGTCAATTACCTCGGCGGCCAGCCGACGTCGATCGCCTTCGGCGAAGTCTATACGGCGCTGGAGCGCGGCACGGTGGATTGCGGCATCACCGGCACCGGCAGCGGCAACGGCGTGAAGTGGTACGAAGTCACCACGCACCTCTACACGCTGGCGACCGCCTGGTCCACCTCGGGCTACTTCGTCAACCTCGCCTGGTGGAACAAGTTGGACCCGCAGGTTCGCGCCTTCATCGAGAGCACGCTGATGCAGGTGCAGGACGCACAGTGGAAACTCGGCGCCGAAGTCACCCAGGACGGCATCGACTGCAACATCGGCAACGCCGCGGGCTGCAAGATCCACAACCTGGTGAAGACGAAACCGATGACCCAGGTCAAGGCCTCCGACGCGGACAAAGCCAAGCTGCGCGAGGCGCTGTCCAACGCAGTGCTGCCGAGCTGGGTGAAGCGCTGCGGCGCCAAGTGCGGTGAAACCTACAATCAGATCGTAGCGCCGATTTCGGGCGTCAAGTTCGGCGGCTGAGGACAGCCTGATCTTGCGCCTGCAAATGACGCCGAGGCCAACTCCGCCTGCAGTCCGCTTCCCCGGCCTGAGGCGCGGTGGCCGCTGACGGGTCAAACGAGGGCGCCCCGAACGCGCTGCAGCGGCTGATCGCGCCGCTGAACCGCGCCATCGACCGGCTGGCGCATTTCATGTGCGCCTGTGCCGGCTGGCTGTTCGTGCTCTGCGCGCTGTTCATCACCTTCGACGTCCTGGCGCGCAAGTTCCTCGGCTTTTCCTCGCAGTCGACCACCGAGTTGTCGGGCTACATGCTCGGCATCGGCATCGCCTGGGGCCTGGCCGGCGCGCTGAATGCGCGTGCGCACGTGCGCATCGACGTGCTGATCCAGCGCGTTCCGCCCGGCATTCGCGGCTACCTGCACTGGCTCGCGCTCGCCGCGCTGGTGGTGTTCACCGGGTTCGTCGCCTACGGCGCCTGGCACACGTTCATCGAGTCGTGGGAATTCAAGGCCACAGACAACAGCCTGCTGAAGACGCCGCTCATCATTCCGCAGGGGCTGTGGCTGTTCGGCATCGGCGTGTTCGGCGCGATGGCCCTGCTGCGCGTGATCGAAGTGACAGCGCTCCTTCCGCGCGGCGATATCCAGGCCATAGAAATGCTCACCGGGCCGCGCACGTTTATCGAGGAAGCGGACGAAGCCCTGGAAGCGATCGGTGCGGAGCAGCACCTGGCTGCCACCACTCCAGTGCCGCACCAAGTTTCGCCGCACCCCAGGCCATGATCGCCGTAGTCTTCCTGATCCTCATTCTGCTGATCACCGGCGTCGCGGTGCTGTTCGGCGGCGCGTCGGTCGAGAACCTGCCTATCGGGCAGATCGTCATCCTGCTCGGCTTGTTTTGTCTCTTTTTCGGCGCCGGGCTGTATGTCGCCGCGGTGCTCGGCATCCTCGGCATCATCGCCGGTTTCGCGTTCTCCGAACGCCCGTTCTGGGACTTCGTCGGCCAGATGGTGTGGGGGCCGACGACCAATTTCGTCCTGGTAGCGGTGCCGCTGTTCCTGCTGATGGGCGAAATCATGCTGCGCGCGGGACTGTCGGACAAACTCTACCGCTCGCTCAACCTGTGGTTTCAGCGCCTGCCCGGCGGGCTGCTGCACACCAACATCGTCGCCTGCAGCGTGTTCTCGGCCATCTCCGGATCCAGCGTCGCCACCGCCGCGACCATGGGTGCAGTCGCCCTGCCCTATTTCAAGACCACGGCCTATTCGCCGCGGATGGTGCTGGGTTCGCTCGCCGCCGGCGGCGCGCTCGGCAACCTGATCCCGCCCGGCATCACGTTCATCGTCTACGGGCTCATCACCGAAACTTCGGTCGGCGCACTGTATCTCGCCGCCGTGGGGCCGAGCATTCTGGTGGTGCTGTTGTTCACGCTGGTGATTTTCATGCACGGGGTGCGCAATCCGCTGCCCCTGCCGGCACCAGTGCCGCTGTCGGTGAAGATCGCGAGCCTCGCCGACCTGATCCCGACCATGATCCTGATCCTGCTGGTGCTGGGCACCATCTACGCCGGCCTCGCCACGCCTACGGAATCGGCGGCACTGGGCGTCGTCGGTTCCGTGGTGTTTGCCCTGATCGCGCGCAAACTCTCGTGGAGGGTGATGCACGAGTCGGCCATGGCCACGGCACGCACCACGGCGTTCATCGGCCTCATCCTCTACGGCGCCTACATCCTCAACTTCATACTCTCCAGCATGGGCGTGCCCCAGGCGCTGTCCAAGTTCGTCGCCGGCCTGCCTGTCCCGCCCTGGGTGATCATGGCCGCGATCATCGGTTTCTATCTTGCGCTCGGCACCTTCATGGAAGGCTTCTCCATGATCGTGACCACCATTCCGGTGATCTTCCCGGTGGTCAAGGCGCTGGGCTACGATCCGATCTGGTTCGGCGTGATCGTCACCATGCTGGTGGAAATCGCCATGATCAGCCCCCCGGACGGAACGGTACTCTACGTACTGCAGGGCATGCGCCCGAACCCGGGGCCGATCACGGACATTTTCGCCGGGGTCATTCCGTTTCTCCTGGTCTATATTCTGGCCATTGTCATCCTGCTGGCGGCGCCGCAGCTGTCGCTCTGGCTGCCCGGCGTGATGCGCTGATCCCTGCTGTCAAAATTCGAGTTCGACCCGCGGTCGGTTGATTCTCGCTCTCTTGATACACATCAAATTCGAGGATGCCGTTGGCGTTATTCTTGGTGCGTTCCGTACCATCAGGATTGGTTCTCCTATCGCTACTTGGAGGTGGTGAAGCAGCATGAACAAAGAGTATGACGTTGCAGTGGTCGGAGGCGGTGTCGTCGGGTGCGCCATTGCGCGCGAACTCAGCCGCTATCAGCTCAAGGTGGTGGTCCTGGAAAAGGAGAGCGATGTCGCACGCGGGACCAGCGGTAAGAACAGCGGCGTGGTGCATACCGGATTCAACGTGCCGAAAGGGTCGGTGAAGGCGCGGCTGAACGTCTTGGGCGCCAGCATGTTCGAGGGCGTCTGCACCGATCTGAACGTCCCGTTCAAGCGCGTCGGAAAGCTGGTCGTCGCCCTTGCCGCCGCCGAAGCGCCCGATCTGGAGAAGCTGAAGACCATCGGCGACGCCAATGGCGTCCCCTCCCTGGAGATCATCGACTCCAAGGAGGTCAAGCGCATGGAACCCAATATCAACGGTTACGCCGCGCTGCACGTACCGACAGCGGCGATCATCTGCCCGTTTCGCTTGACCATCGCGCTGGCCGAATCGGCGGTGGCGAACGGCGCGGATATCCTGCTCGAAGCCGAGGTGAAGGGCATATCCGGAAAGCTCGGCGCATTCAAGATCAAAACAAGCCGGGGGACGGTTCAAGCGAAGCTGGTGGTGAATTCCGCCGGCCTCTACGCCGACCACATCGCCAAGCTGGCGGGCGTGCAGCGTTACAAGATTTATCCCGTCCGCGGCGAGTACGTGATCATCGACAAGGCGCGCAGCGACCTGATTACGCGGATGGTCTACCCGGTTCCGCCAAAAGGCGGATCGGGCCTCGGCGTGCATCTGACGCCGACCATCGACGGCAATATCCTGATCGGACCGAGCGCGGCCTACGTGCGCAGCAAGACCAGCGACGGCACCACCGGCGCCATGTCGCGGCAACTCGTCAAGGAAGCGCGCGAATTGCTCCCCGGTTTGAACCCGCGCGACGTCATCACCTCCTACGCCGGCCTGCGCCCCAAGACCGTTCCGTCGACGGTGGGCGGCTTCAACGACTTCACCATCGAGGAAGTGCCGGAGCTGCCTGGGATGATGCACCTGGTGGGGATCGAGTCCCCGGGCCTCACCGCGGCCCCGGCGATTGCCATGGACATCGCCAAGTGGGTCGGCACCCATCTGCCGCTGCGCGGGAACAGCGAGTTTCATCCGCAGCGCAAAGTGCACATCCCGTTCAACGAGTTGGAGCCGGAGCAACAGGCGGAACTGGTGGATTCGGATCCCGACTACGGCCAGATCGTGTGCCGCTGCGAAAGCATCACGCGCAAAGAAATCCTGGATGCGATCCACAACCCGCTCGGCGCCCAGACCCTGGGAGCCATCAAGTACCGCTCCAGGGCGACCATGGGCCGCTGCCAGGGCGGTTTCTGCGGGCCCCGCATCGAAGAGATACTGGAAAAAGAAATGGGCGTGCAGCCGACGGACATGTCGCTCAAGGGCGACGGATCCTGGCTTTTCGTCGGCAGCACCAAAGGCTTGAGAGGCTGAGGACATCATGCGTACCGAAGAAGTCGATGTAGCGGTCATCGGGGGCGGGCCGGCCGGATTGGCTGCCGCCGCAGCCGCGCGCAAAGCGGGCGTAGCGCGCGTTGCGCGGATCGAGCGCGGCGAGCAACTGGGCGGGATTCTGAATCAATGCATTCACGACGGCTTTGGCACCAAGAACATGGGCAAAGCCCTGACTGGACCCGAATATGCCCAGATCTATATCGATCTGGCCAACGACGCCGGGGTCACCTGCCACCTCAACACCATGGTGCTGAACCTGAGCCCTGAGCGCGAGCTGACCGTCTGCTCGTCGGAAGGCGTGCGGCGCATCCGCGCCAAGTCGGTGGTGCTGTGCATGGGCTG
>JAPLRD010000060.1 GCA_026399375.1 Pseudomonadota bacterium | reverse complement strand
AGACGTGCTCCTGATCGAGCCCAAGGTGTTCGCCGATGCGCGCGGCCACTTCTTCGAGAGCTTCAACGAGCGTGCGTTCGCCAAGGCGCCCGGCGTCACGACGGGCTTCGTGCAGGACAATCACTCGCGTTCGGTGCGGCACACGCTGCGCGGCCTGCACTACCAGATCCGCCAGCCGCAGGGCAAGCTCGTGCGCGTGGTCGTGGGCGAGGTGTTCGACGTGGTGGTGGACATCCGCCGCCATTCGCTCACCTTCGGCCGCTGGTGCGGGACGCATCTCTCGGCCGAGAACCGCAACCTGCTTTGGATCCCGCCCGGCTTCGCGCACGGTTTTCTGGTGCTGTCGGATGCGGCCGAGTTCCTCTACAAGACCACGGACTACTGGGCGCCGCAGCACGAACGCACGCTGCTCTGGAACGACCCCGCGCTCGGCATCACCTGGCCGCTCGCGGGCGAGCCGGTGATCGCGGCGAAGGATCTTGCGGGTAAATGCCTTGAGGAGGCGGAGGTGTTTGAAGGCCGAGGCGTGGCGGAGGTGGCGGTGGTGGGGTGAGGTGTAGTACCGGCGGGGGCGTCGAGGATCAGGTATTGGTCCTTCCTATGACGGCGATTTTTTGCTCAAGGTCTGGAAATGCGTCTTTAACGGTGTCCCAGACGATGTCCATATTGATCTCGAAATAGCCATGTGCCATGCGGTTGCGCATGCCGCGCATTTGCTTCCAAGGCAGCTCTGGGGTTTGCGCAACAAACGCCGGGAACTCATTGGCCAGTTGCGTTGCCGCTTCTCCGATGACGACGATATTCAGAACGACGGCTTGCTGCGTCTTTTTGTCGGCGAGGAAGTCTTCCCGCGAAAGGCCGTCAACGTAGCTACGCGCAAGCCTGATGGCATCCAGCATGTGTTCGAGATAATCGGCCTGACGCAGCTGTTTCTTTTCCGCGTTCATACGGGAACAGCATCCCTGAGCACTTGGTCTCTGAATTTTGCCGGCAGATCACCTGGCGTCAGCACATCCACTGCTATGCCGAGCGCTTCCTCGAGCTCGACTTGAATGGCGCCCAGATCGAGCAGGGTCGTGCCCGGCAAGGGCTCTACCAGCAAATCCAGGTCGCTTCTATCATTCTCTTCCCCACTAAGGGTCGAACCAAAGACGCGAGGATTCAGCGTGTGATGTTTCAGGGCCACACTGCGGATCATCTCGCGATTTTGGTTTAGTACGGCTGAGGGTTTCGGGTTCACGATCATTCCTGTTTCTTTGCGGTGCGCAGCGCCTTCGTGAAGGCATTGTATCCAGACCCGCCGTATGGCGCAAAGCGGCTGCCTAGAGATCGCCCGGAGCGGCGTCGCTCCGGCGTGCGCGGTGGTTCTGTGCCCGCGCTTTTGTCAGGCTAGGCGAGTTCCACGTGCACCGGCGGCTTGAGCGCAGAGTATTCGTCGCGCGTGATGAAGTAATAGTCGCGGTTGGTGACGGTGGGCACCTGTGGTCTTAGAATGCGATTGCGTCACGCCCGAGGACGCCTGCATCCGCGACTGTTGATCTCTGCGAAAACGCATAGCGGCGTTGCAGGCGGTCCCCCTCACCCCGACCCTCTCCCCCGTTCCCGGGGGCGAGGGAGAAACCCGCCTTCCCGCCCGCGCTCGTCGCCGATTCGACGCTCGCCCGCAGCGTACCCGGCCGGACGCCGCACTTTCGCGAAGTGGAGACGGTCATCGCGCACGCATGGGAGTGGGGGCGGAAGGGGGCGGGGCAAAGTACGAAGTCGGTCTGTGCTGTTAGAATTGCGGCAGCAATCTACGGAGGACTGCGTCATGCATGCTTTTACTGCAGTGGTCGAGCGGTGTCCTGACACCCAACTATATGTCGGCTATGTGCCGGGCTTCCCCGGGGCGCATAGCCAGGGGCAGACGCGTGACGAACTGAACGAAAATCTGCAGGAGGTTATCGCCATGCTTCTGGATGACGGCGAGCCCCGGCTTGAAACCGAGTTCGTAGGTACTCAAACGGTTGTTGTCGGCTGAATGTCCGGTATTCCGGTACTGAAACCGCGCGAGGTTGTTTCTATACTTTTTATTCTCGGGTTCGCAGAAGTCCGGCAGGCGGTTCGCATAAGCAGTTTCGCCATGGCGACGGCCGTTGCACCACGGTGCCGTTTCACGCCGGACGTGATATCTCGCCAATACTGCTGCGACAGATTGCAAAGGACATCGGCTTGACAGTCGATGAGCTTCTAAAGCATCGCTGAGGGTGTGCAGCGAAGTCGGGCGAGGTGTTCGACGTGGTGGTGGACATCCGCCGCCATTCGCTCACCTTCGGCCGCTGGTGCGGGACGCATCTAACGGCCGAGAACCGCAAACTGCTCTGGATCCCGCCCGGCTTCGCCCACGGGTTTCTGGTGCTCTCCGATCACGCCGAGTTCCTCTACAAGACCACCGACTGCGCCGCAGCATGAGCGCACGCTGCTCTGGAACGACCCCGCACTCGGCATCGCCTGGCCGCTCGCGGGCGAGCCGGTGATCGCGGCGAAGGATCTTGCGGGTACGCGAAACCATCGCAACGAACGGCTGGACTCAGGCCGAGGCGGCCGCTCGTTTGGGCATCGGCCCGTCGCGCGTCTCCGACCTGGTGCGCGACGGGTGGAATGAGTTCGCGCCAAACAGTGCTTGCATAAAATAGGCCGCGCGGCTAGCCTTTATCGCTGCATTGCAGCGGATTGAACCGCTATTTGGAAGAAGGCGCATATGGATAAGCCATTTTACGTTCATGCGACATGGGATGAAGAGGCGCGTGTCTGGGTTGCCAGCAGCGACGATGTGCCCGGGTTGGCCACGGAGGCGGAGACGGCGGAAGACCTGGTCCAGAAACTCAAAATTCTGATCCCGGAGTTGCTCGAACTGAACGGGCTGTTACCCGAAGGCTCGATTTCGTTTGAGCTTCTCACTCGGCGATTCGAACTCGCCGCCTGATGGAGAGCTTCACACCACAACTGAAGCGATTGCTGCTTGCCGCGGGCTGCGAGTTTGTGCGGCACGGGAAGGGCGATCACGAACTCTGGCGCAGCCCTATTACCCGGACTCATTTCGTGGTCGACAGCAAGATAAAATCCCGCCATACGGCCAATGCCGTGCTGCGCCAGGCAGGATTGCCAAAGCAGTTTTGACGAGTACTCGTCGCGCGTGATGAAGTAATAGTCGCGGTTGGTGACGGTGAGCACCTCGCTCGCGCCCGTCGCAAGCGCGCGCTGCAGGGTCTTCAGCAGCAGGCTTTCGCCGTCCGCCATCTTGATGAACGGCTTCGGGTGCGCCTGATGCATTTTGCGGGGATAGTCGGGCGGTGAAACTCGCTTGAAACGCTATTTGGATACTATGGTTGCGGCAGGTGGCGGGGCGGGCCAGCGCTGTCCGTAGCGAATAGTTTGTAGCTGCGGGATATCTTGAGCGGCCGAACGTGCTTGGGAAACGGGCTGCATCGCGTGCGCCTGGCGGCTTGGCCAAGAAACCCGTAGCCCCGTCAATATTGCAAGAACTCCCCTTATAGGGGATAATTGCCTGTGTGGAAAAGCACACGCCCCACTACCTTCTCTGGCCGAAATTCAGGCGCAGATGACGACGGTGCCGGAAATGAATCTTACCGTTTCCGCCAGGTCCGGCATCCGGGCGGTCGGTATGGCCCAGGTCGATGCTCTGACCGTCGTGCGAGCGCTGTCCCGCAGGGACTTCTACAAGAGCATGACCACCCACGCGGATCATCGCGTCTGGCAAGACGTGTATCACGGGCGGTAGAACAGTGCGGCGCTCTACATCAAGTTTCAGCGGGCGGGCGAATACTTCGTGGTCTCGTTCAAGGAGTTGTGACATGGCAAGTAAATGGAATGGGAAGCCCTGCCACCTGTGCGGGGCCGGAAGGTTGCGCGATAGGGTCAAGACCATTACGCAGGAATACAAAGGGCACCGCTTCAGTTCGAAAACCCGCGGGTCGTTCTGTGACCATGGCGCCGATGGTTTTGTCGAATTCGATGCGGCCGAAGAAGCCGCATGGCTCGCCTTTCGCGACCGGGTGGATGCAGCAGAAGCCGCCGACCTGATCCGTATCCGCAAGAAGCTCAAGCTCACACAGATACAGGCCGCACAACTGGCGGGGGGCGGAAAGAACGCATTTTCCCGCTATGAACGCGGGCAGGCCAAGCCGGTGGCCGCCGTGATCAACCTGTTCCGCCTGCTCGACCGCCACCCGGAACTGCTGGACGATTTGAAAGCGGGTTGACGCGTCGGTTCTTGCGCGAGAAAACTCTTACGCTCCCGGGTGCGGGACGCTTCTTTCGGCCGAGAATCGCAAACTGCTATGGATCCCGCCCGGCTTCGCCCACGGGTTTCTGGTGCTCTCCGATACGGCGGAGTTCCTGTACAAGACCACCGACTGCGCCGCAGCACGAGCGCACGCTGCTGTGGAACGACCCCGCGCTAGGCATCACCTGGCCACTCGCGGGCGAACCGGTGATCGCGGCGAAGGATCTCGCGGGTAAATGCCTTGCGGAGGCGGAGGTGTTCGAGGGGCGGGGGGTGACGGAGGTGGCGGTGGTGGGGTGAGGGGGGCCGCATTCGGCGGCAACTTATGTGCGGTTGGTTCTCGTTGTCGTCCTGCCGCCAAGCTGCAATGACTTTCCTGGCCAGTTCCGCGTTCTTCTGTGTTACACCGGACGAGAGCGGTCGTAGAGCGTTTCAGGTGCGATGTCGATGTTGCCTGGCCAAACGACTGTGCCGTAATCGACAGAAGCCTTTCCAAAAAGGGGAGACCCCTTCAATTGGGTAAATGGCTTCTTGTCCATGTAAGGCTCCATGTCGAATACCCGCTTTTCGCCATTCTCGAACTCCAAGAGCAGCTTGTAGCCCGGTTTGACCTCCACACGCACCACGTCCAATAGGGCTTCCATGGCGTACTCCTTATTGAAGCGGCGCAATACGGAACGGCTGCTCCCCAGCAGCTGCCAATTCCCAGTCGGCGAACAACTCATCCTTGTGGATTTCAATCCACGCCTGCACCATCTTCAGTTGCTTGGGTGGAATGCTACCTGCCAGGACGCGCCCATCTTCGATGGCGATGGACGCCTTCTCGCCTGTGTACCGAACATGAATGTGCGGCAAGTTGTGGCGATCGGTGTCTTCGAAAAACATAGCCACCAAGATGCCATAGAACATGCTGATTGTTGGCATTTCGCCTCCTGTTGGTTGATTTTACCCGCATCAGACCGCGAGAGGAATATTGAAGCGATCTCGCGGTGTGCGATGAGGAGGGCATCGGGCGTGTCGACGACGAGCAGGTTAGCTGAGTTCCACGTTCGCCGGCGGCTTGAGCGCCGAGTACTCGTCGCGCGTGATGAAGTAATAGTCGCGGTTGGTGACGGTGAGCACCTCGCTCGCGCCCGTCGCAAGCGCGCGCTGCAGGGTCTTCAGCAGCAGGCTTTCGCCGTCCGCCATCTT
>JAPLRD010000046.1 GCA_026399375.1 Pseudomonadota bacterium | reverse complement strand
ACCCTCGGCAAAGCGTTCTACTGGCAACGCATGATCGACACCGGCGACGTTGCCAACGCCACCGAACTGGCACGTCGGTTCCGACTAGAGACTGGTTGGGTGTGCGAGGTGCTGCGCATGACTCGGCTGGCGCCGGACATCATCCGGGCGATCCTCGATGGTCGACAGCCACGGCATCTGAATTTGCATGCGGTCCGTGGTCGGCAAGCCCAGGTTCCGTTGGACTGGGATATGCAGCGACGAATGTTTGGGTTTGTTGCGAGGAATGCCTGATCGGTCAACGATATTGGTGACAGACAGATGTGGACCCAAGCGGCTCGCCGTTTTTGGAAACCGTTATGTGCTTCGCAGCGATTGCTACCCAAGCAGTATACCTTTACGGCGGTCGGCCGAGGCCATGCCCTGCCGCTGGCGAGGCGGAAAACTGGCTCAACTTAGAGTCAGGATCGAATTCCATAGCCGACGCTCTAGACATTGGACCCGGCGACAGCACCTCACCTGCCTGATCGAACGTTGGCGATTTAATGAAAACGTAGTCGGCGCTATCTATTTGAGCATACGCTCCCAAAACAAATAGAGCGGGCGCGGCTACTTCAGGCAGATGAAATTCGCGGCAGCGTAAGCATCGCTTCCAGACCACCTTCCGCACGGTTTCTCAGCACGAGGTCGCCTCCGTGTGCGCGCGCGATGTTGCGCGCAATTCCCAAGCCAAGCCCGGTGCCGCCAGTTTCGCGGTTGCGCGATGCTTCGCCTCTGAAAAACGGTTCGAATGCCTGTTCCAATTCTTCCTCCGGGATGCCGGGTCCATAGTCCAACACCCGAATCGTCAGAAGATCCTTGGCATCCTCCACTTTGATCGTTGCGCGATTGCCATAGCGAATTGCGTTGTCTAGAAGGTTGGTAAGGCAGCGTCGCAAGGCAAGTGGCCTGCCCGCGTATGGCTGCCGGCTGCTGCCGTCGATCTCAACCCTGCCTCCAGTATCCTGATAGTCGGTCTGCAGGCTTTCCAACAGCGCCATGGCATCGATGCGTTGCACAGCCTCGCTGGTGCTCGCGTCGCGCATGAAATCCAGCGTCTGGGTGACCATGGACTCCATTTCCTGCAGGTCCTTGTCGAACTTTGCCCGCAGCGCTTCGTCCTCCAGCATTTCCGCGCGCAAACGTAGCCGTGTAATTGGTGTCTTCAGGTCGTGCGACATCGCGGTAAAAATGCGCGTACGATCCGCAATGAAACGCGACAGACGCTGCTGCATGGTGTTGAATGCCCGCGCGGCGCGCTGCGCTTCGCTTGGTCCCGTTTCTGGCAGAGGTGGGCGATTGATGTCCTCGCCCAGTTTTTCCGCGGCGCTTGCCAACGCCGAAAGCGGACCCGTCACCCAGCGTACCGCGATGAGCGAGAGTACGAGCACGGTTCCCAGCAATATGAGCAGCGTCGCGGCCAGTCGCAGCGGCATGCCTATAGCTTGTGGCGAGACATGGGAGTCAAAGGTGACCCAGGTTCCGTCACGCAGGGCGACTTGCACCGTGAAAAAAACGCCTGCAGGATCGGCACCTGACATGCCGCGTCCCCAGCCTCGGCCCTGATTCGGGCCCCGACCCTGGCCCTGCATCATGTTCATTTCCGGCGGTGGGCCGGTGCGCGGTCCCGCGCGCAAGCTCTCCGGTGCAGCTTCGGATCGGAGCACGATCACCTTGGCGTCCTCGCCTAAAGCGTAGCGCAATACGGTAGTGATCATCGATTGCTGAAAGTCGCTCTCTGGGGACTGCTTGTCGCTTGCGATCGGCGGTCGGTCAAGCGACACTGCCAGCGGCGGGGCATTGAATACCGCGACGACTCTGCGGCGTTCTGCGACGGGAAGCGAATCGAGTAGCTTGACGATATCGGAGATCTGCTGCGCGAGGCGCATGCCTCCGGCGCGGTAGAGTAGTTGGTCGCGTTCAGCCAGGTTGATGTACGCGGTGGCTAGCTGCGCGAAAATCAGCCCGCCGAGCAGGATCAAGACCAGTCGGCCGAACAGGCTGCGTGGCAGTAGGCGCACTATTGCTCCACCTCGACCGCTACCGCAAGCACGTATCCCTCGCCGCGAACCGTCTTGATGACCTGCGGATTGGTTGGATCGTCACCGAGGCGTTGCCGCAGCCGGCTGACCTGGATATCTATGCTGCGGTCCAGTGGGTCGGCCTCGCGGCCCTTGGCGAGCAGCATGAGTTGGTCGCGCGTGAGTACGTGGTTTGGGTGGCTCAGAAAAATTCGTAGCAACTGGTATTCGTTACCGCTAAGCGAAGTAACCACGCCTTCAGCCGATACCAGGTGCCGCGCCACCGCGTCCAAGCGCCAGCCGGCGAACTTAATCCCGCGCGCGTCATCGGTCTGCAGATTGCGCGGCAGGCTGCGAGTGCGCCGCAATACGCTCTTGATGCGTGCCAGAAGCTCCCTCGGATTGAAGGGTTTAGCGATGTAGTCGTCTGCGCCCATCTCCAGGCCGACGATGCGGTCGGTTTCTTCCCCGCGCGCAGTGAGCATGATCACCGGTGTATCGGAGTCAGCGCGCAGCTTGCGGCATAACGTCAAGCCGTCGTCGCCCGGCAACATCAGATCAAGCACGATCAGGTCCACCTTGCCGCGCGTATGCGCCGCCCACATTGCTTTGCCATCTGCGACGAGGCTGACCTGGTAACCGTTTTTGCGCAGGTACTCACCGAGCAGGGTGCGGATCTCGGCGTCGTCGTCGACGATCAAAATATGGTCCGGGGTATCCATGGAAGCATTTATAACCGCCGGCCTGTAATCCGTGGAAATGATTTGTAACGCAGTGTATCAAGACCGGTTTTCAATGCGGGATCGTACAAAACTGGAACGAGCGGCTTACATTCGAATGTTCCAATGGGAACCGATGCGGCGATAACCCTCGGTACAAAATGCCGGGAGCTGCAGAGTAGACAAAATCATCGAATGGAGAACTATCATGAAACGATTAGCGAAAATTGCAGTCGGCGCGGTTACCGCGCTGACTCTCGGATTGGCAACGACGGTGGTCAGTGCGCAACCCTTCGGCTACGGGCCAGGAGCGGGCATGGGGCCGGGTGCCGGCTATGGTCCTGGATATGGTCCGGGACCTGGTATGGGACGCGGCATGGGACCGGGGAACGGGCCTGGACCGATGATGGGCCGTGGCATGGGACCGCAGGCTTGGGGCAATCCGGCCGCCTTCGCGGAAAGTCGTCTCACAGGGCTGAAGTCGGAACTGAAAATCACCGCTGCACAGGAATCGGCGTGGAACACCTTTGCTGAGCAGGCGAAACAGCAAGCTGCAGCGATGCAGGCATTGATGACCAGTGCGCAAGGTAGCGCGCAAGCGACGGCACCCGAGCGCATCGAGCAACGCACGCAAGTCATGAAGAAGCGTCAGGAGCAGATGGAAAAAGGCACCGCTGCGTTCAAGGAACTCTACGCGGCTCTGAGTCCGGAACAGAAAGCCTTGGCTGATCAGCGCGTCGGCTTTGGCATGATGGGCGGCCGGGGTTTTGGGTTCAACAGACGAGGTAGTTAGTCGCTGCAACTGATGGGGCAGGGGAACCTGCCTCATCGTTTTATTAGGGGAGATGATGTGACCATGATCATATGGGTTGGCCTGCTAGGTGTGCAAGACTGCAAACTTATAAGCTCTATCCCGTTTGGCCCAAGTTCAGTCGCCATATGCACTGATTCCCTCGCAGCAGACTGAGAACGCGTCAATGCGAGGTGATACATAGTTTGCTTGACCGTTGTCAAGCACTGTTGAGAGGTTTGGTACAGGCTTATCGAAGTTCGCGCAAATGGATTGTCGACATATACCTGCGCGGACATGTCCTCAAGTCTCGATCATAAGGAGACACTCATGAAATCGTTTATCCGCACTGTGCTTTCAGTCGTGTTTGCAGCAATGCTCATAGTGACATCCGGACTCGGACTGGCTCAAAAGAATAAATCCGAAAGGGTTGCGGTTGCCGCCAACGACAAGACCATCGCGGCTTCGGTCGGCAGCCAGGCAGGACGCAGTCCCTATTTCCTGTTCTTTGACAAGCAAGGCGCATTTGTAGAGGCAGTGGACAATCCTTACAAGAATGGGGGAAACGCCGGCATTCCCGCGTTGGAGTTCCTCGCCGGTAAAGGCGTCACCATCTTGGTGGCGGAGGGCTTCGGCCCGAAGATCGTCGAGGTTATGAAAAGCAAAGGTATGCGACCAGTTGAATTTAAGGGCAACGCGAAAGATGCAGCCAAGAAGGCGTTAGAACCCAAGTAACACCGCTTTCTAGAGAATACGAGCAAGCGATAAACGGCGCACATAGCGTGAGCCTCGAGAACATGACGCACATGGAGTGGTTATGGAGCTAATACGAGCAGAACATCTCGCAAAAACCTATAGAACCGGCGAAATCGACGTGCTGGCAGTCAAAGGTGTCGATTTCACCATCGACGCGAAGTCATTCGTTACCTTCGTCGGCCCTTCAGGCAGCGGCAAGAGCACACTCCTGAACATGATCGGGTGTCTCGATCACCCGACGAGCGGAAAGCTGACTGTCCTTGGAACCAATGTTGGTTCGCTCGACCGGCGCGCAGCAGCCAACTTTCGCGGAGAGCATCTCGGCTTTGTGTTTCAGGACTTCAACCTCATACCCGTTCTAACCGTGTACGAGAACATCGAGTATCCGCTCATTATGGTTCAGGACTGGCCGGAAGATAAGCGCCGCAAGCAGATTACGCGGCTGCTTGAGGCGGTCAATATGAGCGAACAGGCGCATAAGCGCCCGGATCAGATCTCCGGGGGACAGAAGCAACGTGTGGCGATCGCGCGCGCTCTGGCGACAAATCCCCAATTGGTCCTGGCAGACGAGCCGACCGCCAATCTTGATCACGACACGGCGTATCGCATTATCGAGCTGATGAAAAAGATGCGCGATGAACTCGGCACGACCTTCGTGTTTTCGACCCACGATCCCAAGATCATGGGCGAAGCTGAAGTCATTTTTACCCTCGAAGATGGCCGGATTCACCCATCCACGGGAAAGGCGGTGGCCCATCATGCTTAACATCATCAGAATCGCCCTCAGAAACCTCGCCCGCTTCGGCCGGCGCACAGATCGGTCAAATTACCGATGCAGTCCTTGGGCACCTGGAGGTTCACCGCAAGGGTTACGTCGCCTCGATCGATAGTTTGCCGCTGAATCTCAATATGAAGCCTATGGCGGTAGGGCGGGTCGAGGACGCGCTGAAAAAACTTGATGCGGTAGAGGCCTACTCGAACCGCGTCAAACTCGGCGCTATGTTCAGCAATTTCACCGAGACCACCAGCATTCGCGTCAACGGCGTGGATCCCCAGGCGGAAGTGGCAACAACGCCGCTGCTGCCCGGTCGCATCATCGAAGGTAGCAAGGAAGGCCCGGTGCTGAAGCAAGGGGAGATACTGATACCACTACTGCTTTCAAGGGGCATGAAGGTGAAAGTAGGCGATACCATCGTGCTGGTGGCCACCAATCGGGAAGGGTCGGTCAACGGCAAGACTTTCTCGGTCAGAGGCATACTTGAGAGCGTGTCGGGGCCGAGCGGTCGCGACGGCTATATTCATATTGCCGACGCACGCGATCTGCTCAGAATGAAGGACGGTGAAGTTAGCGAAATTGCGATTCGTCTGAAGAATCCAGCGCAACTAGATCGCGTCTTCGCGCAGTTGTCGCAAGACCTTACCGGGACCGCGAACGGTAACCGTGGCATGCCGGGTGGTGCCGCTCCCGGCGAGGGTGGAAATGCTGGCGCGGCGAGCGCAGCGGCCAAGGGTGAGGGTGGGAACCCCAGCATGGGAAGTGGCGGGGGAGGTGGAATCGAGGTGCATACATGGGCGGATCTGTCCCCCTTTTCGGGGATTGCGCGCATGATCGATTTGCTCACGCTATTCATCAAGATCATGCTGATATCAATCGTGCTGGTCAGCATCATGAACGTCATGGTCATGGCAGTCTATGAGCGCATCCGCGAGATCGGAACAATCTCGGCTATTGGGACGCCGCCTAGCAAGATCCTGTCCTTGTTTCTTGCCGAGGGGTTGCTGCTTGGGGTGGGCGGCACTGCTCTCGGAACGGCGATCGCGCTCGCGGTGATCTACGCGCTCAATATCTGGAAGATCACGTTCAATTTCGGCATGCAGCAGGGTTTGGTGTTGTCGCCTTCTATCCGAGCATTAGATGTGGTGATCGTTGCGGCAATGGTGGTGATTGTGGCCCTGCTTGCGAGCCTGCAACCGGCGTGGAAGGCATCCCGCATGGATCCGGTGACCGCGCTTGGCCACGTCTGACAACTCGAGATAATTCTCATGAATGACCTTCTGTGGGTGGCCTTGGTGGTGATGATTGTGATGCTGCTCGCGAGTGTGCAGCCGGCCTCGACGGCTGCCTCCCGCATGGATCCGATCACCGCGCTTGGCCACAGCTAACAACTCAGGATATTCCAAATGAAAAAACTACTATGGTTGGTTTTGTGTTTGATCGCGTTGCCGGCGGTTGCGGCGCTGGACGGAACGCAGATTCTGCAGAAGGTCGACCGGAACCTCGAACCCGAATCCTACGAGACCTACCGCAAGCTGATAGACATCCAGCCCGACGGGTCCAAGAAGGAATATGTTCTCTATACGCTCAAGAAAGGCCGCGACAAGCTGGTGGCGCTGTTTCTGTCTCCACCCAGCGACAAGGGGCGAGCCACCCTGCGCATAGGGGACAACATGTGGCTGTATATCCCCGATGTGGGACGGCCGGTGCGCATTACCAGCCTGCAGTCGGTCACGGGCAGCATATTCAACAATGCGGACATTCTGCGCGTCGATTACAGCGCCGAGTACAACGTCGAATCGGTCGACGATCAAAAGGACGCTTATATTCTGGCACTCAAGGCCAAGACCGGTGAAGTGGCGTACGACCGGCTCAAGATGTGGGTCGACAAGCAGCAGTTGCTGCCGGTTACTATCGAGGCCTATGCAGCCAGCGGCATGTTGATCAAGACGTTGCGCTTCAAGGACGTAAAGGATTTTGGTGGCGGCATCAAACGTCCGGCCACGCTTGAGACCGACAGCCCGCTGTTCAAAGGCTACAAATCGGTGATGCTTTGGTCAGCCCTCAAGAAAGGCACCTTTGCCGACGAGATTTTCACGCTCAATTACCTTCCGCGGGTACAAGAACTGCGCAAATGAATAAATTGCAGGGAGCGTGGGCGCGATGGTTGCTGCCGTTCATGTTCGCGGCAGTGGGACACGCATCGGCGGCAGAGGAATACAGTTTCGACGCATCGGAATTCGACAAAAGACCATTCGAACTCGGGGGCTATCTACAACTTAAGCAGGAGAATTTCGCCCTCAACCGCAATGGGACTTTCTACAAGCTCGGGAACGCCGGCCAGCCGCAGCGGGACAGCCTCGACCGCACGACCGGAACCCTGGAACTGGTTGGCAAGCTCCGCCCGGGCATCGGCACGTTCGACTTTCACACTCACTCCGACGCTTGGAACGACCAGCTGGCGCACGGTCAGAACAACAAGATGTTCGAGGCGGCCTATTCGGCTCGGCCCGACCCCGGCGTCACCATCGAAGCGGGAAAGAGGACCCTCCGATGGGGTAAAGGATACGCTTGGAATCCGATCGGCTTTGTGGAGCGGCCCAAGGATCCCAATGACCCCGACCTGGCCCGTGAGGGTCTGGTGATGGCGGACGCCGATCTGATCCTCAACAAGGATGGGCCGCTGCAGACCATCGCTTTTACCCCCGTACTCATGCCCGTAAGCAACGACGTCAACAGTGGCTTTGGCGTCCCGGGTTATGTAAATCCTGCGGCCAAGCTCTACCTCCTGTATCGCGATACCGACATCGACTTCGCCTGGCAGGGCAAGGGTAGCCGCGCCGCCCGGTTCGGCGCGGACTTCTCCCGCAATATGTCATCCAATTTCGAGATTCATGGCGAATGGGCGCGTATTCAGCAGTTCGCCAAACCAGTTGTGGATAGCGTCGGCAACGTTGCGACGGTGACCGGGAATGCGACGAGCTATCTGCTCGGACTGCGTTATCTTACGGAATCCGATACGACCTACATCGCGGAATATTATCGAAACGGTACCGGTTATTCAGACCGGGAATTCCGTGATTTCTACCAGTTCGCAGATTCGGCTCTGCAGCAATTTCAAAAATCTGGCAGCGGCAAACTGCTGCAGAAAGCGACGACCCTGAGCGAGGGAAGTTACAGTCGTCCGAATCTGGGTACGGATTACCTCTACTTTCGTGCACAACAGAAGGATGCGCTGGGCATAGTCTATTTTCAGGCCGCGGTCACTGCAATTATGAATGTGCAGGACCGCAGCTATCAGGTTACCCCCGAGCTTCTGTACACCGGGGTGAAAAACTTCGACTTGCGCGCGCGACTATATCTGCTACAGGGCGGTGCCGGGACCGAGTTCGGCGAGAAGTCGAATTCGCGTAAGCTCGAACTTTATGCAAGATATTACTTCTGAATTCCAATGACATCGCTACAGCCGGACCCCGCGGAGAATGACGAGCAATCAATTGAGCGCATCATCGCCTGCCTGAACTGTGGCGCACCAGCACCGGGAAGATATTGCCCTGAATGTGGTCAGGAAACGGCCAGGGAACCGCGGACCGTCTCCCAGTTTATCCAAGGGTTGATCGCGCAATACGTGGCGCCCACGGGCCAGCTCTGGCAAACGCTGTCGAAACTCTTCTTCGCGCCGGGCGCGCTTACGGTGGAGTATATAGCGGGGAGGCGGACGCACTACCTGCGACCGTTGCAGCTCTATCTGATGGCCAGCGTAATCGTCTTCGGGGCCGTGCAGGTCTTTGGTTTAAACCTCGGTCTGCGCTTGTACGGAGATCAGGGCGTTCACCTCTTGCGCAGCGCACGACTACCCGGTAATGCAGACCATGGCTTTGGCTTGGGACTGACGCCGGTGCAGATCATTCTGGATCACCTCGATACTCCAAGCGTCCGCCGTTTCGGGGCTATGTCGGGTGACGAGCGATTCACATTTCTGCGAGCACGAAGGGCCCAATATGTGTCCTATTTCGTGCTTTTTCTGGTGCCGCTATACGCACTGACGATTGGACTGTTTTACCGCAACCGAAGGCGACGTTACGCTGAACACCTGATATTCGGCTTGCATTGTCAATCTTTCCTGCTCTTCATCTTGCTGATCGAGGCGAAACTGCCGGCAATTCTCGCCGATGTGCTGTCCTTTGGGGCCATCGCATATTTCACAATCGCGCTAAAGCGCGTCTACGGTGGCACGTGGGCCGAAACACTGTGTCGCGGGTCGGCCATATTGGCCCTGTACTTCGCAATCTTTTTCGTGGCAAATCTCTTACTGGTTCTTGCCCTATTAGCGCTTTAGCGCACCGTATTTCAGAGCAGCAACCGGTTTTCTTTTTGAACACAATCCTCAGCGGCATAAGGAATTGGTATTGCTTATTGTAAAGCTCGAATGCCTTGATTCGGTCGCCTCACAATTGTTTCGCGTTGGCCCGAATGGTCAGCACAAGCGCGTCGCCGCGCTCCTGGACCTGGATCCGACCTGCGCGCACCAGGCGCGCAAGCGCACGGTACAGTGCCTCGTGCGTCATCCCGAGTTCGGCAGCCCAGGCCTTCTTTGATTGGCGCAATTCGATCCGGCCGTTGTTGCCTTCGGCTTCGATATAGTGCTCAATGCGCTCTGCCACGCCGCGCAAGCTGAGTCGTTCACACTGCCCGCGCAACTTGCGCAACTCGCGCGCGAGCCGCATCATCCAGAAGTCCCGGAATCCTTCTTCGTCATGCAAGGCATTGCGAAATCGTTCGATCGGGAACGCGACAATTCGGCTTTTCCGGCCGGCCACGACATCGCAGTGATAGCGTGTTGCATCGAGGCTTGCCTCTGCCAGGAATCCGGCGGTAGCGCGCTGCAATACAATTTCCGCACCATTGCGCGCACGCCGCACAAGTCGAATTTCGCCTTCAACCACGAACAGCATCGATTTCGGTTTGGCACCGATGTGATACAGGATATCAGAGGTGGCGGCGCGAACATCGGTCGCATCGTCCCTCAGCCGCTGTGGAATTGAAGCGAGCTCCGGATGCGCCCGTATCAGCGTCACCCACTCACCATCAGTTAGATGCGAATCCATCCGCGCCGCGCCGCTTGATGCACCAAAATGCCAAACAGGACGGCTACGCCGACGTTCCAGATAGCAAACGCTGCTGTCGCGAGTACCACGAAGCGATCGGTTTTCTCGGCACCAGTGTCCCTGCTTCCAAGGGCGAGTTGCAATCCGGCCATGAACAGGATGACACCGAGGACATTCTGCGGAAATATCTTGAAAATGGTGTCTATCGACGAGGACAAGAAAAGTCCGGCGCAAAGCAGAATACTTCCGAGAATGATGGAAGATCCGCCCGTGCGAGCACCGAATTGGACGTGGCCTGCCATGCCTCCTGCACCATGGCACATCGGAATCCCACCGAGCAAACTCGACCCCAGGTTCATCAATCCGGTAGAAATCGCGACGGAACGCGCGGTGACGGGCCGGTCGGGGAACAGACGGTTGTTTTCCTCGGTGATCGATAGGTACGCATTGCCGAACGTCAATGGAAGCTGTGGCAGCGCGAGGAGGATGAATCCCGTCCAGAGATCACCGACGGTCAAAGTGCCCCAGGCAAGACTCGGGATTCTGAACTCGAGCTTGAGCGAAACCAGTTCACGCATCAAGTCAGGCTTATCAACCAGAGCCACGACCACCCCGATCAGGAGCAACACAAGCATCGCCGGCATGCGAGGACGACCAAGCAATACCAGCGTAAGCGCAAGTAATAGGGCTCCAACCCAGGGGCTGGTGGACATCATGCGGATTCCTTCGATCATGAAGGAAAAACCCAAGCCCATAACGACACCCATCAACGCTGGGCGCGGTACCCAATTCGCCAGTCTCCCGGCAAGCCCAGTAAGCGCAAGGAGCATCCACATCAGTCCGGTCATTACTGCAGCGCCGACCACCGCAGCGGAGCCCAATCCGGCAGCGATTGCGGTTTGACTCACTGCCGCCGCGCCGATGGCCTTCATCGGTTGCACCGGAAAGGGCGTGCGGTAGATAGATCCGACCGCAATCAGGGCTACGCCAAAGGCAATGAGCAAGCCATTGGCATCCATCTTCAATATAGATATGTACGCGACGACGAAAGGGATCAGCGTTCCCAGATCGCCAAAGGCACCGGCCCACTCGGGCATGTCAAACCGGTTTTTAGGATGCGTAGCTTTTGTTGTCATATGACCAGAATCATATAGCAATCTGGCCGTACGGTGGCAGCGGTCGCCACTTCACAACGCACCGGCCTTGAAAGCATTCATGAGTCCAGGCTATTTTTTCTTCGGCGCCGGCTTGCTACTTTCCTTGCGTGCGCGCTCGACCAGATAATCGCTGACCCCGAGTAGTTGTTCCAGTGACTTCATGTTGTCGGTGATAACGACATACTTGCCGTTCACCGTCATCGAAGGCACTGCTTCGATCTTGTACGCCTGCGTGAGTTGGGTTGCGCGCTTTAGCTTGCCTTCGACGCTAAAGGAACGGTAGGCACCGGCAAATTTCTTTGTGTCCACACCCTGCTTGCCCAACCATTCGGTTAGTGCAGCTTCATTTTCCACCTTGAGTCTACTGCCAGAGTGGACTGCGTCAAACAGTGCAGCGTGCAGACGTTCCAGTTCGCCGATTGCCTCAAGCGCATAGTAAGCGCGTGCAGCCTGTGCATACTCTTCGCCGAACATTGCCGGGATGCGGCGGAATTGCGTGTCCTTGGGAAGTTTATTCACCCAGACTTTGAGTGCCGGCTCAAATCTGTAGCAATGCGGGCAGAGGTAAGAGAAGAACTCGATGATTTCGATCTTGCCTGCAGCTTCGGTAGGCTGTGGCGGAGAAAGTTCGCGGTATTCGACGCCTACTGCAGGCTCCGCTTGCACCAATCCGACAGTCAGAAACATAGCCAATCCCAGTACGAACTGCTTCAGCATTCCATTCTCCTAAAAAGTGCTCCGCGTCCAGTGTGACGCGGAATCCCCGTCTTCGACCAGCAAGGGTTTGGTTTCGTTCAATTGGGGCATTATCGTGTCCAAGGATCCCAGGTTAGTATGATTCGGATCATATGAGGTCGTCCGATGCGCTGGTACCATGCAATGAATACATGAAAAGGGTACTGCGCACTCAAGTTGCCCAGGAGCGCGGACGATTCTGCTCCGGTCCATTTCGCGAGTCGGCTTTGCGCCGGCATTCGTACAGTATGTCTAATATGAGATTTAATCTGATCGAGCTTGCCACAATCGGAAGCTGTCCGGGCGCGCGATGCATCTCGCGCCGCTTGCCTGTCATGGCGAGCCAGCTTTGAGCCTGCCACCAAGCGCTATCATCGCCGGAGCGCTAACCCGCACCTTCGGAGATCGTATCGCGGTCAACACCGTCAGCTTCGAGGTCGCTGCGGGGGAGGTCTTCGGCTTCCTCGGACCCAATGGTGCCGGCAAGAGCACCACTGCCCGGATGCTCACCGGATTCATCAATCCGACCTCCGGCCGCGCCCTGGTTGCGGGAATCGACATGGCGCAACACCCGTCGGAAGCCCGCCGGCATATCGGCGTTGTGCCGGAAGAGGCTAACGTCTATGCCGATCTCTCGGTATGGGCCAATGTTATGTTGATGGCAGAACTCCATGCAGTGCCTAAAGCCACTCGTATCGAGCGTGCGACGCATCTGCTAGAGCGTTTCGATCTCGCGGGGCGCGCTACGCAAAAAGGCGCGCAACTCTCCAAGGGTCTGCGCCAGCGGCTGATGCTGTGTATGGCATTGGTCAGCGAGCCACAGATCTTGTTTCTAGACGAACCGACTTCCGGGCTCGATGTAGCTAGCGCGCGCCTGATCCGGGATATCGTTAGCGAGCAAAATCGGACTCGCGGAATGACGGTGTTCCTGACTACCCATAACATGGACGAAGCGGATCAACTGTGTCATCGGGTGGCGATTATCGATAAAGGTCGTCTCGCCGCCATAGACACTCCGGACGCGCTGCGTGCCAGAGTCAACTCCAGACGCTCGGTGGAAGTACGTTTTGCGCAGTTCTCCGGTCGACCGGGGGACCTTGCCTCCGAACTCGATCACACGGAAGTAACGCTTCTGCCCAACGGGTTTCGCGCCTATACGCCCCAACCCGGTGCATTGGCGCAGGAGATAGCGGTGCATGGGGCAGCGATGGGGCTGCGCATAGAAAGCATGGCCACGCTCGTGCCCACGCTGGAGGACGTTTTTCTTTCTATCACTAGCCATGCCGCAGCGAAGGCTGACGCCAAGGAAGTGGCATGAGCGAATTTCTCTGGCAGGCGCGCGCCGCATTGGTGGTAGCGAAGAAGAATGCGATGGTCTACTACCTAAAGCCACCGGTATTCACTTTCGGGATTATCTTTCCGTTTTTCTTCTACCTGGCCTTTGCCGCCGGCCGGAATGCACCGCCCGAGACTATGGCGCCGGGCATTGTGGCGATGGCGCTGTTCTTCACAGCTTCCGCGGTCGGTCCGCTAGTGACACCTTGGGAGCGGCAGGCAAAGACCTACGAGCGTCTGATCACTTCGCCGGCTTCGTTGATCGCAATTTTATCGGGCGATGTGCTCGCAGGAACTGGCTTTGGCGTGCTGTTGGCATTATTACCACTCGCTATTGCAACGCTCAGCACCCCGGCATCCGTCGTTGCCTTCCTGCCGCTTGTGCTCGGCATCGTCTTGGGATCGCTGTCTTTTGCGGCGCTGGGCGTGCTGCTGGCTGCGCCAGCGACCCAGGGCCCTTCACAGGTGATGATGCTGTCGAACTTGGTGCGCCTACCCCTCATCTTCGTGAGCGGTGTATTTATCCCGGTTTCGCAGATGCCCGCGTGGGGGCGTTGGCTCGCACCATTCTCGCCTCTTTCATATTGCGCCGACCTCATTCGATCTGGCTTCGGTGAGACGCATTACTGGTCTACCCTGACCGACATGACTGCGTTGTGCGCGTTTATTATCGGTTTTATGTTCCTTGCGGCTCGCTGGCATAAAAGAACGCGTGATCGTGCAAATTGAAATTTGCGGCTAACGAAACGTCAAACAAGCATGCTCAATTGCGAAGACAGACGCACGTGAGATGAAACAGCCACGACCTGCAGAGAGATTCGACGTAGTTACGGCAGGTCATTTTGAGGTGGAGTGGCGTAGCGGCGTTATTAATTTGTACTCCTATGTATCAAGGACTTAGTTCACAACAAAGTGATACAAGAAGATTCAAGTATCGGTGATACCGTACATATCTCCGCAACGCCGAAGTGATGAGGTGCAGTGCGGAAGCAAAATTTGGAGAGGAATTATATGAGTGGAATTTTTGAATTTGGCGAGAAAAGGGAAGAGTACGCGGTGCCGGTGCTCAATGAACGCGCGGTTCGTGCCGGCGCAGGTATTCTATTCTTTCTAGCGGTCATCTCCTTCATGAACGCCTGGCTGACCGGCAATTTTCAACCCACGAGAGTGTTCGTGGTCGCATTCCTAATCGAGTTCACCATCCGGATTTTCATTAACCCACGCTACGCTCCCAGTCTGATCGTGGGTCAGTGGATGGTGCGCCAGCAGCAGCCTGAATGGACCGGCGCCCCGCAAAAGCGCTTTGCTTGGGCGATTGGCTTTGTGCTTGCCTTGATCATGTTGTATCTCGTCGTGCTTAACAACGTAATCGGCCCTATAAACCTAATCGTTTGCGCCGCCTGCCTGACGCTGCTGTTTTTTGAGACAGCATTTGGTATCTGCATCGGTTGCTGGATTTACAACATGTTTAATAAGGAAGCTGCCCAGCTTTGTCCAGGTGGTGTGTGCGAAGTACCACCAGCCAAGACCTCGGGTCTAGGAATGATGCAGATTGCCATCGTGGTGCTATTTGCGGCCGCGGTGGGTGGAATCGGTCAATGGGTCTACAGTACAGGGCCAAAAAAAGTGGAGTTGGCGCAGCAGCCTGGCTCATCGGCGCCCGCCGGGCCGGTGGATCCAGCGGAGATCGAGCGCTGTAAGGTGCCCGATTTTGCCAAGGCCATGGGTCATGAGGAAAAGTGGAAGCTGCACAATAATTGCAAGTAAACGTGCGGCCACCCTTTAATAACGGGGTGCCAAACGGGCTAACCTACTGTCTGTAGGTTGCGTGACATGCCACGCAGATCTGAGTGGTTTTGTTCAACGCGCGCAAGGAAGCGTACATATCTTTTGTTTGCAGGGTGTCCCCGAGGTCGTCGCCACTTTTGTGGAAGGCCAGCCCAAGTTTTTCAAAGTTCTCGTCGTTAAACATACCGCACATTGATTGCATTTCGGGGGACAGGCCAAGTTTGGAGTGCGCGACTTTCGAGGCTTCCTCGAACTTGTTTTCCGACATCAAACCGACGATAGAGTTGATTGCCTCAACATGTCCCCGCATGTTTGATAGCTGGTTCCGTTTCATTTCCGGTGACACCTTTAGAGGAATTCGCGCATCTATCGTACTCATTTCGTGATGGTGATGCCCCACGGGCATTTTTTCGTCGTCGGCGAATACCCCGTTGAAGCCACCTATTCCGATGAATGCCGAAATGGCGAGTAAAGTTGTTTTCATTGGATCTATTCCTCGTATTTTGCCAACTCGGTGAATTAGGTGAGAATGTTTTGGAATGCCATTTGACTCCCAAAGTCCGCATTGTAGAGCAATCGTGATCAGCAACTCATGGCCGTTTGTTGTTTCTGACACACGCTGCCCACAACAATTCCCCCCAACGTTATCTATCCCAAAGCGCCAACTTCGGTATGGCCCTGTGGTTACGAAGTGATTGATTGACTTTATAACGAGGGCTCCATTGGGGCTGGCACGGACAGCCAACCGCCGGCAATGGCGGCCATTGGAATCCGTCGCCAATGTGTTCATCACCTGTTCTGCTGCTCCAGTTTGCCCGTCGAACTTATCTCACTGACACGCACTTAACTTGTTGCCACGACTGGCGTTCTGCGTGTGCCATCTGCACCGCAGTTCTGCCCTGTTTTTTGAGAACAGAGAACAGGAAAGAATCGAAATGGCGAGAATCGGTCGCAAAGTGCGGGTGCGTTGTAGGGGGAATTTCAGAAATGGGAAGGGCAACCGAGATCGGTTGCCCTTCAATAGTGGTGGCCAAGGGCGGAATTGAACCACCGACACACGGATTTTCAGTTGTTATTCAGGCACTTAATCGTTGCACTAACGGCCCGCCCTCACTCGTAGAAGCTCGGCAAGACTCGCCGAGTCTTCTACGTTTTCCCTACGTTTTCATTTCGGCTTGGCTCCACGACCCAAAACGTCATGCCGCCGCAGCGAACTCGATTGAAATAGGTTGCGGCCCGGCTTCGTTTTGCTCAAGCCTCTCAGCAAGAACCCGTAGAGCGAGCACTTCTGCTTTGACCATGGCTTCGTCAGCCGTGGCTCCATACGCGAGCACTCCGGGAAGTTCAGGAACTTCAGCAATCCACCGCCCGTCTTCTTCGCGTTCGTGTTCGATTGTAAGTTTCATGCGCGGGTCACCACCAATTCCTGTTGGCTTCGTGATTGTGCCAAGTCCGAAAAATGGGATCAAATTCAAGATCGTCCAACCAGCGGCGCAACATGCGATCATTAAAAGTGCGGATCCGATGGTCACATACCTTGCGGTACCAACGCGGCGCCGCACCGCCCATCGTCACCGCCTTATCGGAATGAAAATGAGCGAGGGCCTTGCGTCCCTTCTCGGATCGCGGATCAACGCGCACCCAGTAACCGTATGGCGAATGGGAACCCCAGTCGTGTAATACCCAGTAATACTCGTGGCGCTCTTGCTTGCGCCGAAACGTGCGAGCCATGACGTAACTCCTAGTAATTGGATAGTTACGTCATCGCGGCCTCCATTCGTTGTGTGAAATTGCGGGTAAGAGAACAAACAACGCGCGGCCGCCAAATCCGCTGACACGAGCGAGCCGGAGTCCAACGATTCTAACTGTCAGGGCCTAATTGACAGTTGCCCCGCGCCAGCGGTCACGCCGCCATTACTTGCCGGTCTTGACCCGTAAGCCGGTCGAGCGCTATGCCAATGGCGCGATCGTCGAATAACCGGCATTTGCGTTCGGCCGCTGCCTCATCTACTGGCCATTGGCGCAATCCCTGGCGAATGCTGGAGACATTGGCCTCGCAACCTCCTCGTACCAAGAGCCAATCCACGGTTGCCAACAACTCCATGCCGAAAGGCGATTCGAAGCCGTCAATCAACGCCGAAGTATGTTCGAGTGCTTCGATATAAGGCTTCGCGTCCGCGCTCTTCAAATAAAGCTGCAGAAAATCCTTGCGGTCATCATCGAACCAAATTACATCTAAGGGGCTGGCATCGCTGATGCGTTTGTCACAATGCAGGTAGCTGCCGTCCAGGCTGTTCAGCAGATGGTCCAACCGATTGGCATAGGGGCCGTACTTGTCCGCCTGAAAGCGCAAATCCAGGGGATTGTCCGGAGCCATTTTCTCAATCGCACGCTCCAGAAACCACGCTAGCTTCTGGATTTCCAATAGGCTGCATTCCATCCCCAGCACCCAATAACGGCGCACCAATTCGGCTATCAACGCTCGGGCCGGCGTGAGCTTATCCACACCACTACGCTTGGCCACGTTCTGGTATTGCTGCGTAGGCTCGAACACGAGAATATCCGTGTCCTTCAGATCAGCTAAAGCTAATTCGATTTGCTCTCGCACCTCTTCCCACACCAGCCCACCATTTCCAGCACCCAAGGGCGGAATGGCAACGGATTTGACGTGGTTTTCCAGCAGGAACTGGCGCAGATCTTGCAGACCTTCCGCAACCCACTCCATTTTTGACGGGGGACGCCAATGCTGCTTGGTTGGGAAATTCACGATCCAACGCGGACCGTCGAGTTCGCGCACTTCGGTGATAAACATCTTGCCGGTACGAACCTGCCTCGCCTTGCACGCGGCCGCATACTGGCGGAAGTTTTCTGCGAAACGTTCCTTGAACATAAGAGCAATGCCTTTGCCCATTACGCCCATCGTATTGACGGTATTAACCAGAACCTCGGCGTTGGCTTCCAGCAAATTACCTTGTGTGTACTTGATCATCAGAAATACCATCCCGGTATTGCGCGGACATCAAGGGTCAGACCCCGATCCGCAACTTTTCGTTCAATCTTGCCCTTCATTTCAGTACTGTAGCAAATTACGCCCAGCAACCCCGCTATCGGTAAATGGTGATGCACTAGAGCTTCGGCCTGATAGCGTTCCACTTTCTCAGGGTCATCAGGGTCCCGCTTGAAATCACGATTCTGCAGTAGTGGCCAGTCGATCGCAGACAGTTGCCCTAGGTCGTCGAAATATTGTGCCAAGGGTGGATAGGCATGGCGATCGGTAAAAGCGAACCGCAAACCTAGCTTATGCACACGACGCAAGTTCGATACCAGAATTATGATCTCCTCGTTGCTTCGCCTGCGAATCCCACCGAATCCGGTCTTGATGTTGTACATCATGGGCGAAAACGGCGTGAAGTAAAACGGTACGTAATCGCTAAGTGTCCCACCCGGCCCTATGGGTACAACGCGGTGGGCACGCTTATCTATCAACTCCTCATTGCCAATATTGACATAACCTGGGTCTTGCTGGCCTGAATTTCTGCAGTGCACGCCATTATCCAAAATCCACGGCAGATTGTCGCGGTGGACGATGCGCCAGATCAGCGCCTTTTCCGGGTTCAGATTAGTGTATTGGGTAGCCATCCAGGGCCTCCGCAACCAGGACGTGGATCTTGTTCCCGGTGAGACGGTCTTGTGTCAGATTGCTTTTCTGCCAAGTAAGCTTCTGGATCTCAACCGGGCAGTAGGCCTCCTTTGGGCCAAGCATGAGCTTATCGGGCTTCGCTTTCGAGAGCGGCATTTCCAGTTCCTCAGTAATACTGCCGAATGTAACTGTAGGCTTTTTCAAACAGATCCTCGTCGGCGTGCAACTTGTATTTGAAGAGTGATTTGCGTAGCGCTTTCTTTATCTCCCGCTCACCCGCAAGAGTGTCCTGCCAACCAGGGAACCGGACCAGGCGCACAATCTCATCGATATCAGCTACTACACGCTCGACCAAAATCGGCGTTTCGGGTGTTTTCACCTCATTGAAAAGTTCTGTCAGCGCCGCCTTGCCGCGATCCTCGTCCTCTGCCGGAGGGATTTCTTTCTCTGCTTGCAGGACCTCCTTAGCGATCTGGAGCAATTGCTTCAGAAACTCGACGCTGTTTAGCAATCCCGACTCGAAACGATCTCTCAATGCATCGAGCCGCTCCGAGAGAGCCTTGAATTTCGGATTGCCAAGATGTTTGCGCAACCGTCGCGCTACCTTGATCTCGATTTCCTTGGTCTTGCTCGGATCGGGGTTGGAAAGCACCGCCTCCAGCAGATCGGCATCCAGCACCAACGTATCGAGGTCGTCGCGCACGGCATCCACATGCACATTCTGGTGAATCAACTCGATGGTCTTCGCGCCGAGGGCATGCCAGATCAACTTGCCGTGACCGCTGGAGGGCTGCACGGACTGATATACCTGCGACAGCCAACGGTAATCCTTCTCGTACTGCCCGAGGATCGTGTCGGGTGAAATCGCCTCCCACAATTTGCCAAGCAGGCTGTATTCCGCCGCAAAGTTGTCGCGCATGGTGTTGTTGGGCAGACATTGCTGCGCAGCGATCAGACCCTCGTAGCCTTCCACCGTACGATCCACGCCTGCAAAGAAGGCGAGGCATTTCTGCATCGCCTCTGGCAGCCGGTTCTTAAGTTCCTGAATATTCGAGACTACGGCGGTAATTCCTTTTTCGTCGAACTCGAGCGCCTTGGCCACGTCGTCGAAGATGCCGAGGTAATCCACAATCAGGCCGTGGGTCTTCTGCTCCGAATAGGTGCGATTCACCCGGCAGATGGCTTGCAGTAGAGTGTGGTCGCGTAATGGCTTGTCCAGATACATGGCCTGCAAGATGGGCGCGTCGAAACCGGTGAGCAGCTTGGAGGTGACGATCAATAGCTTCAGCGGGTCGTTCGGGTTGCGGAAACGGTCGAGCAGGCGCTCTTCCTCATCCCTATTGCGGTTGAACTGCCTGTACTGGGGCTCGCCAGCATTCACCGTCATTACCACCTCGGTCGCATCGGGCGGCAGCAGCTTGTCTAGTTCCGTCTTGTAGAGCAGACAAGACTCGCGATCGAACGTGACGATCTGTCCCTTGAAGCCGTTTGGCTCAACCGCGCTCTGAAAGTGCTGCACTATGTCCTCGCAAACGCGCCGGATACGCTCCGGAGTCTTGACCAGTACGGCCATCCTGGCGACGGTCCTCCCGAGGTTGTCGCGGTCCAGGTCTGAGAGCCCACCCGTCATCTCCTTAAACGCGGCGTCGATGGCGGCTTTGTCGATGTGCAGTTGCATCAGCCGCGGCTCGAAGTGCAGCTTTAGCGTCGCCCCATCGCGAATGGATTCTTCAAATCCGTACCGACTGAGATAACCTCTTTTGTCCTCGTCTGCGCCGAACGCGTAAAAGGTGTTGTGATCGAAGCGATTGATTGGCGTGCCCGTCAGGCCGAATAGGAAGGCATTGGGCAACGCATCGCGCATCTTTCGACCAAGATCGCCTTCCTGAGTCCGGTGGGCCTCGTCCACCATCGCGATGATGTTGGTACGCTCGTTAAGGGCGCCATCGGCCTCGCCAAACTTGAATATCGTGGTGATGATGATCTTGCGCACGTCCTGCGCCAGTAACTGTTGCAGCTTTTCCCGCGAATCTGCCTTTTCCAGGTTGGGAATGTCGGCACCGGTGAAGGTGCCGGTGATCTGTGTATCCAGGTCGATGCGGTCGACCACGATCAACACTGTCGGGTTTTTCAGTCGGGGATGTAGCCGCAGCTTCTGCGCCGCGAACACCATAAGCAGCGATTTGCCGGACCCTTGGAAATGCCAGATCAACCCCTGACGCGGCTTTCCGACCAGCACCCGCTCAACAATCTTGTTGGCCGCCTCGTACTGTTGATAACGACAAATAATCTTGGTGCGCCGCTGCCTCCTATCGGTGGCAAATAGCGTGAAGCTCGCCAGAATGTCGAGCACCACATGCGGCCGCAGCATGCTCTCGGCGGCCAGTTTCAAACCCCTCAGCGGATGCTTTTGCGCATTACCCGAGTCTTCGTCAAGATTCCACGGCCCCCAATCCTTGACCGGCAGGCCAAGCGAACCGTAGTGATATTCCTTGCCCTCGGTGGCCACCGAGAACGCGTTGCAGACAAATAGCTCCGGCACATATTTCTCATAGTCGTCATGCACCTGCACCGCGCCATCCACCCAGCTCACTGCTGCCCGCGTCGGAGTTTTCGCCTCGATCAGCACCAACGGAAAACCGTTAACCAGGAGCATCACATCGGCCCGGCGCTCTGCGCTGCCAGCACGGTAGGTGAATTGCTGAGTAACGACGTACTGGTTCTCATCGAGGTTATCGAAGGCGATCAACCGCACCGGCACATGCTCGTTGTTCTGGCCGAAGGGCATGGAACGCTCGCCGCGCAGCCAGGCCGTCATTTCCTCGTTCGCGCGAATCAGACCATCGGAACGTACCGAGAGAATGATGGCTCGTAGCTTGTAGAGCACCTCATCGGCCCGGTCCGGCTGGGCAGCGATTTCCGAGTTGAGGCGAATCAGTGCCTCGCGTGCCCATTTCTCGACCAGCACTTCCTGTGTCTGGCGCGGAAGGTCGGCGCCGGCGATACGGCGCCAGCCGAGGCCCTTGTGGGAGCGACCGTAATTGGTTTCCGGTTCCCGAACGACGTTGACCGCGACGGGTTCGGCCGGACCAGAGAGCAAGTCGTAGAGGTAGGCTTCGACGGTATTGGACTCGTTAAACGCCATTCTCGCCTCCTACAAGCATCTGGCTCGCCACCTTCATTATTAGAAGTTTCGTTCCAGATAGCCGACTTACCAGCGAAGTTTCGGTAGCTTCGATCTGAGCAAAGTCGTTGATTGCAGCAGACTGCTCTGTTGATAGCGGTACCGGGATTTCGATCTTGTGAACCACTTCCTGAGTGATTAGCGGCAGGTATTCACCCAACTTGCTCCGGTTCAGATTTGATGCGCGTAAACAGATGGCAAGGAATGCAGGCTCGACCTCGCTACTCAACTTGGCCGGGTACAACGCGTTATCAGTAATCCAACATGGCCCAGCCGTCATTGATGTAACCCCGCAAAACTGACCAACACGACCAATGACGACTGTCGGCGCTGTGGTCCCATCCATAACCGCTTTTGTGTACCCAGATATTCCATTTCCACCAAAGACCGGCACCGGGTTTGAGTCCGATGGACTCTTGGGTAGGTCAGACACTCGAATTCCCTTACCGCTTGTGAATTTAGCGATATCCCCAACTTTTCGTTTGGGCGCTCCCTCCATTGAGAGCAAACGCTTCTCCATGGAACTCCGTAGTTTCGGGAGCAAGTCGCTGGCCGCTCGTAACTCGTCAATCGTGTTCAAACCAGCAGTCAGAAGCGCCAAGGTACGTTTTTGTTCTTCGATTGGTGGCAGCACAAAATCAAAATCGGCCAGACTCGACCAATTGGTACGCGGACTCAGGCTCCCCGCCGACGTACCCACCGCATGGTCGAAAAAGGCATCGGTCTGGCAGATGAAAGGAAGCAACTCTTGCGTCAGGACATTTGCATCCTGGCTTTCTAGCACGTAGATATCACCCGAGCACACACCCGAAAAATCGGCCACGGCCACCTTGCGCTGATAAGCCCGGCGCTTGCCGAACAACACTTGCCCCGGCTTGAATACGCTGGTGAACGTCACACCATCCACCACGTTGCCCCAAGTACGAATTCGCAAATCTCCCGGCTCCAGATGTTCCAAGCCGACAAACCGCTCAACGCCCTCGGCGAGTGGATCGGCACAGCGTGCCTTGGACAGCCGCACCACGTCCCCAAATTTCACTTTGCGCCAACCAAGTTTCAATTTTTGGTCAGCCACGCTCGGCCTCCTCAACTGACAGTCCGGCGAGAGTTTCCACCAAATAATCCATTTGCTTCCAGAACGCTCGCCCATCGGTCTGCCACTGCATCCATGCAGCATCCAGGGTTGCTGGCTTCCCATTGCCGGCGGCGGTACCTGTCGCGGACGCTCGCTTTACATACTGCGGAATCGACAGGTTCGCATTGTTGGCGGCGATCTCCGATAGCGTTGCCACCGCCGAGAAACCTGCCTCGGCGGCAAAGGCGCGGAACGTTTTCAAGATGCGTTCTTGTTGCTTGGGCGTGAGAAAGCTCTGCGCCCGCTCCCGCGTCACCTCGCTCAAGGCGTCGATGAACAGCACCTTACCCTTGCGCGCCGCCGGTTTGCGCCGGTTGCAGACGACGATGCAGGATTCCATCGGTGAGTTGTAGAACAGATTAGGCCCAAGGCCGATTACCGCTTCGACCCAATCCAGTTCGACCATTTTGGCGCGCATGGTCTGTTCTTCGTTTCGAAACAGCACACCGTGGGGCCAGAGCACCGCACAGCGGCCCTTGTCACTTAGGCTAGCCAGGATGTGTTGCTGAAAAGCGTAATCGGCCCGGCCTTGCGGCGGCGTTCCGAGGAAATTCCGACCCCATTTATCCTGAGACCACGCCTCGCGATCCCACTGCTTGATGGAGTACGGTGGATTGGCCAGGATCACATCGAACTTGCGCAGGCGATCGCCCTCGATGTGCTTTGGGTCGGCCAGGGTGTCGCCACGGATGATCTGGAAGTCCTCGACGCCATGCAAGAAAAGGTTCATCCGGGCAATGCCGGAGGTGATCAGGTTACGTTCCTGCCCGTAGAGCTTAAGGGTGCGGTACTCGCCGCCGCTGCGCTTGACTTCGGCCAGTGCCGAAATCAGCATGCCGCCGGTGCCGCAGGTGGGATCGTAGATCGACTCGCCGGCCTGGGGTGCGAGCAGTTGCGTCATCAGGTGCACCACGGTGCGGTTGGTATAGAACTCGGCAGCGGTATGGCCAGAGTCGTCGGCGAACTTCTTGATTAGGAATTCGTAGGCATTGCCGAGTTCGTCTTCGGGCACGTTGGCGACCGAGAGCGTCTGGGTCGAGAAATGCTCGATCAGGTTCTTGAGGGTTTCGTCGGGCAGGCGCTCGCGGTTGGTCCATGGCGCGTCTCCGAAGATGCCAGCAAGCAGATCGGGGTTGGCGGTTTCCAGTTGGCGCAAGGCAAGCTGAATGGCCATACCGACGTTCTTCGGTGTCTGACGCACTTCGGACCATCGTGCGCCTTCGGGAATCTGGAAGCGGTGGTTCTCGGCGAATTCGGCATAGGACAGGTCGCCATCGGAATCGGCCAGCGCCGCTTGGTATTCCTCTTCCCACACATC
>JAPLRD010000393.1 GCA_026399375.1 Pseudomonadota bacterium | reverse complement strand
CTGCTGCACGGCTTTCCCTATGATCCGCGCGCTTTCGACGCGGTGGTGCCGATCGTCAACGCGGCCGGTTTTCGCGCCCTCGTGCCCTTTCTGCGCGGTTACGGCGGCACGCGCCTCATCGCACCGGACGCCATGCGCTCCGGGCAGCAGGCGGCCATCGGGCACGACTTGCTGGATCTGCTCGACGCACTCGGCATCGCGCAGGCGACTCTGGCCGGGTTCGACTGGGGTGCGCGCGCAGCCTGCGTGGTCGCGGCGCTGTGGCCGGAGCGCGTGCGCGGCCTCGTCACCAATTGCGGCTACCAGATCCAGGATATCGCCACATCGCTGAAACCGGCCGACCCCGAGAGCGAGCACCGCTACTGGTATCAATATTACTTTCACACCGAGCGCGGCCGCGCCGGGCTCGAAGCCAACCGCGGCCAATTGTGCCGCCTGCTGTGGAAGCTATGGTCGCCGACCTGGGCGTTCGATGATGCAACCTACGATCACAGCGCCGCGTCGTTCGACAATCCGGATTTCGTCGACGTCGTGATCCACTCCTACCGCCACCGCTTCGGCAACGCCGAAGGCGATCCGCGCTACGCCGCCACCGAGGCGCGCCTGGCCCGGCTGCCGCGCATCGACGTCCCGACGATCGCGCTGCACGGCAGTACCGACGGCGTGATCGCACCGCGCACTTCGGAGAAGCACCGGAAATTCTTCGGCGGTGCCTACGAGCGCAGGCTGCTGGACAACATCGGGCACAACGCGCCGCAGGAGGCGCCCGCGGCGTTCGCTCAGGCCGTGCTCGATCTCTGCAGACGCTGACCGGAGTGGTCAGAGAGAAGGCACCGCCATCAGGCGCCGCGCGTGCACGTGCATGGATTCGTCGATGGAGAGACCCTCGCGGATGCGCTCCAGCAGCAGCGGCTTCTCCCCGGGAAACTGATAGCCCTCGTAATCCTGGCGGAAGAGCAGCCCGCCGCTGCGGTCGGCCCAGGAGTTCATCGCATGGTCGAAGCAGACCTTCGACGTCACCTCGAGGCTGCCTATCATCAATGCCAGTTCTTCCAGCCGCTCGTGCGGCGAGGACAGGTGCAGGCGTTCCTGCTCGACTTCATCATGCAGCGGCGTTCCCGGCCGGGGAACCAGCGGCCGCGAACGGATATAGTCTGGATTGATCGCCGACAGTACGCGCGCCGTATTCTCGGCGTGCTGACGCCAGCGCTCGCGCCCGCCCAGGTCCGGCATCCAGTACATCGACACCTGAAACCCGGCGGCGACGGCCTTGCGTCCGCCTTCGATCTGCTCGGCGCTGGTCACGCCCTTGCTGACGAGGCTCAGCACCTCGTCGTCCCCGGTCTCGAGGCCGACGTGCAGGCGGTCCAGGCCCGCTTCGCGGATCATCCGCAGTTCTTCCGGTTTCCGCTTGAACAGCGTCTTCGAGCGGGTATAGGTGGTCACCCGCGTCAGGGAACTCAAAGTCTTTCGCAGGTGGCGCAGCACCGCCATGAACTCGGGCGGCCGCATGCTCATGCTGTCGGCATCCTGCAGGAAGGCCGTGCGCCCGCCAGAAGCGAGCCAGTTGAACACGGTGACGAAGCTGGCGTTGCCGAGCAGATCCCGGCCTTGTCCCAACAGCGCAGACCCGACTTCGCGCGTGATCTCCCCGCCCATCCCGAGTTCGTGCGACACGGCGACGATTTCATCGCGGATCGCGGCGACGCGATCGATGTCGGCAGTGACCTCTGCCACCGGCCGGTAGCCGTAGCGATGCCCCTTGTACATCTCGCAGAAGGTGCATTTGTTCCACGGGCAATTCTCGCTCACCCGCAGGAGCAAAGAGGCGCTGCCGCCTTCGCTCGGCGGCCGGT
>JAPLRD010000165.1 GCA_026399375.1 Pseudomonadota bacterium | reverse complement strand
CGCGCTTTGCGCTCGAAGGCAGCGTGTTCGTTGCCGGCGCAGTGGTGCAGTGGCTGCGCGACGGACTGGGCATCATCCGCGCATCGGGCGACGTCGAGGCGCTCGCCGCGAGCGTGGAGGATACCGCTGGAGTCTATCTGGTGCCGGCCTTCGCCGGCCTGGGCGCGCCGCACTGGGACGCGTACGCGCGCGGCACCATGCTCGGCCTGACGCGCGGCACCACGCAGGCGCACATCGCCCGGGCGGCACTCGAAGCCATCGCCTACCAGTCGGCGGAAGTGCTGCGATCGATGCAGAAGGACGCCGGTATAGCGCTGAAGGAACTGCGCGTCGACGGCGGCGCTGCCGCCAACGGCATGCTGATGCAGTTCCAGGCTGATATCCTCGGCGTGCCCGTGGTGCGGCCGAAGGTGCTGGAAACCACCGCGCTGGGCGCAGCCTATCTTGCCGGACTCGCAACGGGCGTGTGGAAAGACGTCGCGGCGATCGGCAGCCAGCAGGCGCTCGGTCGCCGCTTCGAGCCGGTCATGAGCCGCAGCGAAGCCGGCGAGCGCATGGCCGGCTGGGAACGGGCGCTGAATCGTTCGAGTTGAAATTCGCTTCCCTCTGAGAAGGGGTGGGGCAGCTACCAACTATTCCTTTCAGGAAGCGAGTTTTAGCAGCCTGCTAACCTGTCAGGCAGTGCCGCCTACGGTCAGACCGTCGATGCGCAGGGTGGGCTGTCCCACACCCACAGGCACGCTCTGGCCTTCCTTGCCGCAGGTGCCCACGCCGGTGTCCAAACGCATGTCGTCGCCTATCATGGATACGCGCTTCAGCGCGTCCGGGCCATTGCCGATCAGCGATGCGCCTTTCACCGGATAGGTGACCTTGCCGTTCTCTATCATGTAGGCTTCCGAGGCCGAGAATACGAATTTGCCGCTGGTGATGTCCACCTGGCCGCCGCCGAAGTTGACCGCATACAGTCCGCGCTTGACCGAGGCGATGATCTCCTGCGGTTTTCTGTCGCCGTTGAGCATGTAGGTGTTGGTCATGCGCGGCAGCGTCGAATGCGCGTAGGACTCGCGCCGCGCGTTGCCGGTCACCGGCACGCCCATCAGGCGTGCGTTCAGGCTGTCCTGCATGTAGCCGCGCAGAATGCCATCCTCGATCAGCACCGTGCGCTGGCTCGGATTGCCCTCGTCGTCGATGTTGAGTGAGCCGCGCCGGTCCGGAATGGTGCCGTCGTCCACCACGGTCACGCCTTTGGCCGCCACGCGCTTGCCGACGCGGCCGGAAAAGGCGGAACTGCCCTTGCGGTTGAAATCGCCCTCCAGGCCGTGGCCGATCGCCTCGTGCAGCAGTATTCCCGGCCAGCCCGGCCCGAGCACCACGGTCATGCTTCCCGCCGGCGCCGGCCGCGCCCGCAGATTCACCACCGCCTGATTCACTGCCATGGACGCATACTGGTCCAGGCGTTCGTCGTCGAAGTAAGCGTAGTCGAAGCGCCCGCCGCCGCCCGCGCTGCCCTGCTCGCGCCGGCCGTTCTCTTCGACGATGACCGTGAGCGACAGGCGAACCAGCGGGCGCACGTCGGCCGCAATCAAGCCATCCGAGCGCGCCACCAGCATCACCTCGTATTCGCCGGCAAGACCGGCCATCACCTGCACCACGCGCGCATCGAGGGCGCGCGCGCGGCCCTCCAACCGCTCCAGCAATCGAACCTTCTCCTCATCGGCCAGCGACGCGAGCGGATCGGCCGCGCGATACAGGTCGCGTCCGGCGCCGTGGCGCGCGACCAACGCCCGGTCGCGCGCGCGTACACGCCCCGACTGCCCGCGCTGGGCGATCGCGCGCGTGGCCTTCGCCGCGTCTTCCAGCGCCGCCATGCTGATGTCGTCGGAAAAAGCGAACGCAGTCTTTTCGCCTGAGACCGCGCGCACGCCTACGCCCTGCTCGATGTTGAAGCTGCCCGATTTGACGATGCCCTCCTCCAGGCTCCAGCCCTCCGAGCGCACATACTGGAAGTAAAGATCGGCATAGTCGACCTTGTGCGCCATCAGCGTGCCGAATACCTGCGAGAGCTTGCCCGTCCCCAGATCGTAAGGGGCCAGCAGGCAGGATTCGGCGGTGGAAAAGAGTTGGGTCTGCGCGTGCGAAGCTGTGGAGGTCAGCATGGGGTCGGTCATGATCCGGGCAAAAGGGTGCATTCTACGCTTGAGCAGGCTGTTGAAATTTGCTTCCCGAAAAGATTGCTCGGCGCTTCGGCAGGGCGTTCCCCGAGGGAAGCGAATTTCCGCAACCTCCGAATTTGGGGATTTGAGAGCGGGTTCGTCCCTTTTTTTCACCCCCCCCTTAGACAGGCTGCCGCCTGATCGGGTTCTCGCGCCCGGCTTATTAAACCGATTTTTTGCCTTACAATAGCCTGCAGAAACGCCTACAGGCGCGATGCCGGCCGCCGACCAGGGACTTTACTTGCTATGAGAGGAATCAGAAATGGCGCTCACTCTTCCCAAGCTCGCTGTTGACAGGAAACAGGTTCTGACCATCGCGGGCGGGGCAATCGCCGTCGCCGCCGCCGGGTGGTTCGGCTGGCAATACTACGAAGAGTCCTCGGCGCCGCCGCCGAAGCCCCAGCCTGCCGCTGCAAAAGCCGGTCCGGCCAAGCCGGTGGCGCCGGCCGCGCCGGCGCCGGAAAAAGTGATCGCCGACGTGCTCGCCGCTTCCGGACTGGACCAGCACGTGAACCAACTGCCGCAGCAATTGGCCGCCGGCATGAAGCAACCGGGAGCGCGGCCGGCCAAGGCCTCGCCCGCCGTGCTCGCGGCGATCGAAAAGGCCATGACCGATTCCTTTACGGCACAGAGATTTCGCGATCGTCTGAATACGGACCTGAAGAAGAACTTCGACCAGAAGCGCATGCAGACCCTGCTCGGCGAGTTTTCCAAGCCGGAGACGAAAAAAATGATCGAACTGGAGCGGGCCTCCGCCGCGCCGGAGGAACTCGCCAAGTTTGCGCGCAGCCAGGCCGCGAACAAGCTGTCGCCCCCGCGCAAGGAGTTGATCACGCGGATCGATGCGGCGACCCATGCAGGGGATCTCGCCGTCGAGGCCGCGTTCGCCTCCATGAAAGAACTCGCCGCCGGCATCGCCGGCGGCAGCGCGAAGCAGGCCGCGGCGGTCGACAAGGTTATCGAAAAGCAGCGCGCATCCGCGACGGCGGGTATCCGCAATGCGACTTTTTCGAACCTTGCATTTACCTTCAGGGATACGAGCGACCCTGAACTGGAAGGCTACGCCAAATTCTGCGAGACCGAGAATTACAAGTGGTTCTCCAACGTCGTCTATACCTCGCTTCTGGACGCAGCCAAGGAAGCCGCGGGGGAAGCGGGCAGCCAGATCGGCGCGCTGGCGAAAAAACCGGGCAAGCCCGCAACAGCGGAAGCGAAGCCCGCGGCAGCGGAAGCTAAGGCGGCGCCGGCGCGGACAAAACCCGCAGCAGCCGAGGCCGCGCCCGCCCGCTCAAAATCCGGGGGAGACGCCAGGGCATGCCTCGACCAGGCATCCGACGCGGGCATCATTAATTGCGCCGAAAAATTTCGCTAGGAACACCTACATTACTCGGTGAGTGAGTGCGGGCAGGCTTTGCCTCACTCTGGCGATCTCGGCGTGATCTATTTCAGCGGTCACCACCCCCGGGCCGCTCGCGAGCACCGCGAGCACCCCGCCCCAGGGATCGATGGCAATGCTGTGGCCGTAGGTGTCGCGTCCGTTCTTGTGATGCCCCCCCTGAGCCGGAGCAAGGACGTAAGCCTGGTTCTCGATCGCGCGCGCGCGCAGCAGCAGCTCCCAGTGCGCCTTGCCGGTGGTGGCGGTAAAAGATGAGGGCACGAGGATGAGATCGACCTCACCCATCTTGCGGAACATCTCGGGGAAACGCAGGTCGTAGCAGATCGACAGCCCCAGCCTGCCAAACGGCGTGTCCAGCGCCACCACTTCGCTGCCGGGTTCGATGCTGCGCGACTCCTGGAAGCGCTCCTTCCCCGAGTCGAAGCCGAACAGGTGGATCTTGTCGTAGCGCGCGACGCGCCGCCCGGCATCGTCGAACACCAGACAGGTATTTCTTACCCTGCCCGGATCGTCGCACTCCAGCGGCACCGATCCTCCCACCAGCCAGACCTTGTTCTTCGCCGCCGCAGCAGCGAGAAAATCCTGGATCGGCCCGCTCCCGTAGGGCTCCCTCACATCCACCTTGTCGCGGTCGCGCCGGCCGAGTATGCAGAAATATTCCGGCAGCGCCACCAGCTTCGCGCCTTCCCCGGCCGCCTGCGCGATCAGCTCACCGGCGGCGCGAAGGTTGGCCTGCACTTCGGGCTCGGACACCATCTGCACCGCCGCTATCTTGAACCTGCCTTCAGTCATGAGCTTTTCCCGTTGTCCGGTCGGTTCACTTCTTCGCTTCGTCGGCGCCTCGCGGCTGCCCCCGCGCCACTTTTTCGACTTTCGGGTCCGCCCAGGTGCCGCCGATCGCATACTCGAAAGCGAAGACCTGTCCCAGCGGGTCCTTGAACAGACGCTGCGCCAGAAATGACGCGACGCCGGTTATCGGATTGGCGAGCAGCACCAGGCCTGCCACCGACAGCGTATCGCCCACGCTGGGCACCACCCGCACCCGCAGCGCCTGCGTCTCCTGCGCGAGGTCGATGTCTCCGGACATCGCGACCTGCGCCGAAGGACCGAGCATGGCGAAGTCCTGCGTGTGCAATACGCCCTTCGCAATGGTGGCCGAACCCGAGATTTTATCGAAAGCGAAGCCTTCGCTGAAAACATCGCGGAAGTCGAGCGTGATGCGGCGCGGCAGCGCCTGCAGACTGAGAATGCCGAGCAGCTTGCCTATGCCCGGATCAATTTTCAGAAACTGACCTTTCTCCGCCAGCAGCGAAAGGTCCCCGGCGAGGCTGGGATAGTCGATGGACTGCGGACTGCCGGCCCAGGTCAGTTTGCCCAGCAGCCTGGCGCTGCCGCGCTGCATGCTGCCCGGATAACCCACTCGTTCCAGGTATTTTCCCACGTCGCTTATATCGAGCTTCAGGTTGAGGTTGGAGCGCTGCCGCGCGCCTGCGGTCTGCCACAGGCCGTCCGCACTCAACAGGCTGTCCGGCGTGGCGAGCGTCAGTTTCTCGATGCGCCAGTCGCGCCCCTCGTTCGCCGCCGCCAGTTCCAGCCGCCCGAGTTTCTTGTCGCGCGCAACCAGATTGTCCGCGACGATATCGAGCCCGGGCAATTCCTTGGGCGGGGTTTCGTCCACCAATTTTCCCGGCGTAGGTTCGGGAAAGGTGAAATGCGACAACTGGGCGCTCACGCGCCCCTTGCCCTGCGAGCGCCAGCGCACGGTGCCGACCAGTTCGCGCGCATCTATATTGGCAAGCCAGTCGCTGCCCTGGAACCCCGCGCGCAAGGCGACATCGTTGATCCGTTTGCCGTACACGTCCAGCGCACCGATTTTCAAAGTCAGCGCAGACAAGGGCGCATTGGCCCCGCCCGCGTTGCCCAGCACATTCAGCCATTGGTCCAGATCGAGCTCGGCTGCGGTCCCGTTTATTACCGTCCCCTTGTCCGGCAGTTTCGGCGCCTCGTTGAGGCCGATGGCGGCGCGCTCTATCACCATCGCTCCGTTTTCGCGGTGGCGATGCACCTCCACACGCACTACCTTGCCCAGTTCCAATGTGCTGCGGTCCGTCGCCGTCTGCCCCAATTCGTCGCCGCGCGCTTCCTCGGTAACGACAGTGCGCTCGAATCGCAGCGGCAGCACTTCGGCCGGCCCCTTGCCCATGGGTGACGGAAGCGCAGACGCGACCCCCTGCAATCCGGTCTCCACCAGGACGGTGGCGCCGCGCTTGCGTATATTGACGCTCGCGTTCCAGTTGGTGGTGCCGCTGATGTGCCGCAGCAGGGGCTGCTCCAGCGCCGCCGGCAGCAGCGCCGCATTGAGCGTACCCCGGGAATTGACGACGATGACACCGTCGCGCTGGCTCGCAATGCCGACCGTTACCGGCCCGCCCAGAAACTGCGCGTTGACAGCGCGCATGTTCACGCTGTTCTCGCTGAAGTCCAGGCGGCCGCTGGCCTGGGTCACGGGCGGCCAATCCGTGTCGATGTTCACCTGGTTGCCCGTGAACTGATAGTTGCCCGTCACTTTGACATCGGCAAGCCGCGCCAGCGGCAGGTCGATCTTCAGCTGCAGCTTTCCGTTGCCCGCGGCGCTCATGTTCCCGGTAAATCCGCCAGTGAGCCTGTTGACCGGGCTTTGCCTGATGAAATTCAGGAATTCGGAGGACGGACCTTCGACGCTGCCCGAAATATCGAGCACCCGCTCCGGGGTGAAAAGGTCCGGCATGATCACATGCGCTTGAGCCACCTTCGCCCCGAGTATGGTCGCCTTGTTGCTGATCACCTCCATGCGCCTGCCGTCGAAATGCAATTCCGCATTGACGCCTTCGATCACGGGCCATCCCTGCGCGTAATTGAGCGTGCCGTCGACGACTTTGGCGGAAATCTGGAATACGCCGCCTTTCACGTTCTGGAACGGGAAATCCTTGAGATTGCCCTTCAGCCGCAGGCTCACCTCGCTCGTGCGGCCGGCGAGCAGGGAGCGATCCAGCCAATCGAGCAAATTCTGCCTGAGAAACGGAATGTAGCGCGCGGTGGTGCGGGCGTCGCTGCGATTCAATCGCGCCGTGAAATCGATGAGCCCGGGACCTTCGGCTGCCGTGGTGTAAGTGCCGAAAGCCGTTCCCGCGAGATCGGCGTTGGAAAACGCGATATTCGACAGCTTCAGCTGCAGATCTCCCTGAGCATGGCTCCAGGCGAGCTGCGCCGTGAGCGAGTCGAATTTGCGCTCCGGATCGACGAACACATGCGGCAGTTCCACGCTCGACTTGGTCGCATTGAGCAGCACGCTGCCGCCCTTTTCGTTGCCGTCGATATTGCCGCTGACCCCCGTGAATCCCGGCAGCCGGGCATAGGCCCGCATGCTCAGCTGGTCGAAACGACCGCGCACGCTGTAGCGCTTTGGATTGGGGAGCTCCCCTTCCCAGCTAAGATTCATGTC
>JAPLRD010000033.1 GCA_026399375.1 Pseudomonadota bacterium | reverse complement strand
AGTCGCCGTTGTAAGAATCGGTGATCTTCTTCGGGATCGCACCCTTGGAGATCTGGTCGACGTAGCTCGCCGCCACGTTCAAGGGCCCGATCACCGCGTCCAGCGTCTCGTTCACGCCCTTGACGATGGCCTGGAAGTCGCCTTGATGTTTGGAGGCATCGGCCCGCGTCGAGAGCTTGCCATCCACCGCCGCCTTGGCCAGCATGGCCGCGTCGGCGACGAGCGCATTGACCGCGTCGATGCACATGTTGAGGTTGTTCTTCAGCGTGTTGAAGTCGCCGTTGTAAGAATCGGTGATTTTCTTCGGGATCGCGCCCTTGGAAATCTGATCGACGTAGCTCGCCGCGACATTGAGCGGTCCGATCACCGCGTCCAGCGTGTTGTTCACGCCTTCGACGATCTTCCTGAAATCGCCCTGGTGCCTGGCTGCGTCCGCCCGCGTTTCGAGCTTGCCTTCGACCGCCGCCTGCGCCAGCATCGCCGCGTCGTGCACCAGCGCGTTCACGGCGTCGATGCACATGTTGAGGTTGTTCTTCAGCGTATTGAAATCACCGTTGTAGCCATCGGTGATCTTCTTCGGGATCGCCCCCTTGGAAATCTGGTCGACGTAGCTCGCCGCCACGTTCAAGGGGCCGATCACCGCGTCCAGGGTCTGGTTCACGCCCGCGACCACGCGGCTGAAATCGCCGCGGTGCTTCGAGGCGTCGGCCCGGGTGGCAAGCTTCCCCGCCACGGCCGCTTCCGAGAGCATCGCCGCGTCCGTCACCAGCGCCTGCACGCTGGCCTGCATGGTCTTCATGCCCGACATCACGCTGGTCGTATCGCCGGGCTTGACGGCGATGTCCATGGACAGATCCCCCGCGGCAATGCGGTTTGCCAGTTCCGTCACCGTCCCGGGCTCGCCGCCCAGCGGTTTGGTGACGTCGCGGCGGATGAAATAGAAGATCGCCAGTTGCAGCGGAATGCTCAGCAGCACCGCCAGCAGGGAGATGCGCCAGGTGAAGGCTTTCAGGTCCGCCTGCGCGTCTTTCAAACTGACTTTCATGCTGACGCCGCCGACAATTGCGTCCGCCTTGCCCATGTGGCATGCGGTGCAGTCCTTGCCCAGGTAGTTCTTCGCATTGGGCATGGGAAAGATCGCGAGCAGGTGGCTGCTGTCGCCGGCGACCTTGAAAAAAGGCTTGCCCTTCTCCAGCACCGCTTTCTCTTCCGCCGTGGGCAGGCCGTCGGCCAGACCCTGGCCGTACTCTTCGATCAGGGTACCGTAGCGGAACACCCTGATGTCGTTGACGTTGGTCGAGTTTTTGACCTGATCGAGGAACACCCCGCGCTCCTTCGACACGCCGGTGATCATCATCGCCGTGATGGTCGATACGGTCATCTGGTTCACGCTCTCGGCGAAACCCTGCGCCTCGGTGATGGCGCCGTCGCTGCGGTTCTGGTAGGTCAGGAAGATCATCAGCGACCACACCACGATCAGAATCAGCGTGATCGAAACCTGCAGGCGCGCCCATAGCGGCAGCCCGGCGAACCCGGTGCGCGGGCCGGCGATGGCCAGATTCTCGATACGGGGAGTCGCTGCGCCCGCGGGCGCGCTTTGCGCGGTCTGGTTCACGTTCTGCTCCTCTTTCCCTTCCTCGATATCGCTTGAATGCCCGGTGGCTCGTGGGCGCTCAGACGGCCGATGCCCGGAGAGCCGCGCCATTGCTTGATCTTGGGGCAATGGCGCATTCTCTACGCTGCTTCCGTTACCGCCTTAGTTGCCATTCTTGTGCGCTACTGCACCGATACATTGGTCAGCGACATGTCGTTGCTGGTCATGAGTTTTTCGATGTCCATCAGGATCAGCATGCGCTCGTCCACCGTGCCCAGGCCGGTGATGTACTCCGTGTCCAGGCTGGCGCCGAACTGCGGCGCTTCGCGGATCTGCTCGCCCGAGAGCTGGATCACGTCGGACACGCTGTCGACCACCATGCCCACCACGCGGTGCGCGACGTTGAGGATGATCACCACCGTGAACTGGTTGTACTCGGCCTCGGTGAGGCCGAACTTGATGCGCATGTCCACGATGGGCACGATCACCCCGCGCAGATTGACCACGCCCTTGATGAACGCCGGTGCGTTGGCGATCGTCGTCGGTTCTTCGTAACTGCGGATTTCCTGCACCTTCAAGATCTCCACCCCGTACTCTTCGTCCCCCAGGGTGAAAGTCAGGAATTCGTTCGCCTGCTTGGCGGCCACCGCCGCCTGCTGGGCGCCTGCGTCGCTGCCTGCTGCTTGTACTGCCTGTGTCATGTCAACACCTCCTACTCTGTCATTCCGAGTGAAACGAGGAATCTGCTTTTGCATGCAACAAGAAGCAGATTCCTCGGACTTCGTCCTCGGAATGACAATTGCTAAAGGCCCGCCCTTAGAACTCCGTCCACTCGTCCCCGCCGCCGCCAGCCGACTTGGCTGCCTTGGGTTTGGCCGAAGGATGCTGGGTCACCGTAGCCGCCGGTTTCTTGCCCGGTGCAGGCAATCCTGCGGCGGGCCTGGCCGCGGGCTTGGTCGCGACAGACCGCCCCGCCTGCTGGCTGAGCTTGAACAGGCCCACCGCCTGCGTGAGGTTCCCCGCCTGCTCTTCCATGCTTTCTGCAGCGGCAGCAGCCTGTTCCACCAGGGCCGCGTTCTGCTGCGTCACCTCGTCCATCTGCGTGATCGCCGTGTTCACCTGCTCGATGCCGGCGCTCTGCTCCTGGCTCGCTGCGGTGATCTCGGCCATGATGTCCGTCACACGTTTGACCGAGGCCACGATCTCCTCCATCGTCTTCCCGGCTTCGTCCACGAGCTTCGTGCCCGCGCCGACCTTCTCCACCGAGTCGCCGATCAGCTCCTTGATCTCTTTCGCCGCAGCGGCACTGCGCTGCGCCAGCGTGCGCACCTCGGTCGCCACCACCGCGAAGCCCCGTCCCTGTTCCCCGGCCCGTGCGGCTTCCACCGCCGCGTTCAGCGCCAGGATGTTGGTCTGGAAGGCGATGCCGTCGATGACGCTGATGATGTCCACGATCTTCTTCGAGCTCTCGTTGATCGAGCTCATGGTCGTCACCACCTGGCCGACCACCGTTCCGCCCTTGACCGCCACTTCCGATGCTCCGGCTGCCAGCTGATTGGCCTGCTTCGCGTTCTCCGCGTTCTGCTTCACCGTGGAGGTGAGCTCTTCCATGCTCGAAGCCGTTTCTTCAAGGCTCGAGGCCTGCTCTTCCGTGCGGCTCGACAGGTCCGTGTT